>NKIT01000188.1 GCA_002256185.1 Rhodobacteraceae bacterium PARR1
CCGCGCGCCTAGCGACCACCTGATCGCCACACCTTGAATGAGGGATGTCAGAAGCACCGCAACATCCCCGGCCGTCACTTCGCTGCAGAGCGTCTTGTCTTGCTGCCCTGCAATGACTTCCCGCATCAAAAGGCCGTGCAGGGTAACCAGACGATCCCGGAACGCTTCGCGCAGAACAGCGTTTTCGACGTTCAATTCACGCGAGAAGAGCAGCATGGGCATCGCAGGATTTGCCGTGATCAGATCCAACTGCGCGCCAATCAACGCCTTCAGCCGTTCGACCGGCGCCTTGGAACCCTCCAGCGCCTCTGCCCAGGCAGCCGTCAACAGACCCGCGACATGATCCGCAACGGCAACCCACATCTCGGCCTTGGTCGGAAAATGCCGGAAGATGGCTGCTTGCGTCACCCCAACTTCTGCCGCGACGGCGCCGGTCGTCACCCGGTCCGGCCCGATCCTGTCCGCAAGATCAAGGATCGTAGCAACGATTTGTGCTTTGCGGAGGTCGGCCGATTTGCGCACTGACATGCCTGCCTTTGTAAGTGAGTGATCACTAACTTATTTAAAGGCGAAAGTCAATCCAGCCGAGGAACACCCCTTGGTGGTCAGCGGACCAGACTCAGAGAACAGCGCGGGGCGGTGACGGTACCGGAAAGCGCGACCGCGTCAGAATCGTGCCGGTCACATCAAGGGTGAACCTGCAGGCCCAGCCCGAATGACGAAAGGTCAGCCGCCAGCGCCCCGCATCGGCGCCCTCTCCGGCCTCGCCCCGCGACGTGAGTGTGCCATCGCGCATGGCGCGGCGCACATCGTCTTCACTCATCCTGAAGGCTTCAGCGAGAAGGGCGGCCGGAACGACGAAACCCGCACCGTCACGTTCGATTTCAGTCATAGCTGAACAACCAGGCTGAGGGGGCTTTGCGGGGCTAACGCAATATCCGCCAAGCTCGAGCGGTTGAGATCGTCCAGAAACGCCGTTTCCGCCGACCGCAGACGGGCCTTGAGGCGGCATCGCCCGTCGATCGAACACACCCCGGCATCGGCCCCGAAGCATTCGACCAACGGCTGGCCTTCCTCAAGTTGGCGCACGATGTCGCCCAGCCGGATTTCCGCCGCCGGGCGCGCGAGCACCGCACCACCACCGCCACCACGCCGGGTGTCGATGAAGCCCGCGCGCGACAGGTGCTGCATGATCTTTGCCAGATGATTGCGTGACAGCCCCAGATCCTCCGCCAGCTCGGACGTGGAAAACGCCCGCGCGGGATCGCCCGCCATGCGCATCAGCATGCGAAGGCCGAAATCGGTGAACGAGGTCAGGCGCATGCCGGCTGCTTCCCTTGAATTGATATTTACAATACCTATTAGCAGGTCTAAGCCAAAGTGCAAGACGGAGACTCAGATGGAAACGGTCGCGCCACCACGGAACCCTACCTCTGCACGTCCAGCCGTGACGGCTGCCGTGATGGCGGAAACCGGGCTGGACGAAGGTGTTCTGCATCAGCTGGTGCACCGCTTTTACGGCAAGGTGCGCGACGACAGGTTGCTGGGCCCGATCTTCGCGGCAAGGATCACCGATTGGCCCCCGCATCTGGAACGCATGGTGACCTTCTGGTCGTCGGTCGCCCTGATGACGGGTCAGTATCATGGCCGCCCGGTGCCTGCGCACACTCCGCTGCCGATCGAGGCGGCGCATTTCGACCGCTGGCTGGCGCTATTCCGTGCCACGGCAGAGGAAACCTGCACTCCGGCAGGCGCGGCCCATGTGATCGAACGCGCCGAACGCATCGCCCAATCCCTGCATATCGCGGTTGCATCCGCCCAAAGTTGCCCGGCCGCGCCACCCAAGCTGTTCTGACGACAGGAGCATCCCGATGACAAACGTCCCGATCCACGACGCCGCAGCGCTGACCCATCATATCGAGACCCGCTATCACGCGCGCCACCGCGAGCAGTTGCCGATGCTGGCTGCCATGGCCGAGCGGGTCGAGGACGTGCATTTCGGCGACGAAGGGGTGCCGGATGGCCTGTCGGTGCTTCTGCAGCAGATGATTGGCGAGATGGAAGTGCACATGAAGAAAGAGGAGTTGATCCTCTTTCCCGCCATCCGGCGCGGCGGGATGCCGGGGATCGAGCAGCCGATTGCGGTGATGCGGGCGGATCATGCCGGGCATGACCGCGAGATGGCCGAGATCCGGCGCCAGACCGGAAACCTGACCCTGCCCGAAGGGGCCTGTGGCACCTGGACGCGGCTTTATGAAGGTCTGGCCGAATTCATCGACGACCTGACCGAACACATGCGGCTGGAAAACGAGGTGCTTTTCCCGCAGTTCGAGCCCGCCGGGCGTGCCGATGCCTGATCCGGGCCACTATGCCTCGCCACCCTGTCTGGCCGCCGAGATCGCGCCCGACTACTTTGACCCGTTGGCAACAGACCCCGAACAGGCCCGCGACGTGGCGCGCTGGCGGCGGGCCGAGCGCATCCGCCTACGGGCTGAACGGGACGCGCTTTCGGTGGCCGGCCGGCATGACGCAGGTGCCGCTTTGGCGGGGCATCTGCGGAAGGTCCTGGCGGACAGGTTCGGCGGCGCGGCGGGGATGGTCCTGTCCGCCTATTGGCCGATCAAGGGCGAACCTGATCTGCGCGGCCTGATGGCCGACTTGCACGATGCAGGCGTCATCATCGCGCTGCCGGTGGTCGAGGTGCGTGCAAGCCCGCTGGTCTTTCGCCGCTGGCAGCCTGGTTTGAAGATGGTGCGAGGCGATTGGGATATTCCCGTTCCTCCCACGGACGCCGAAAGGCTGGTGCCGGCGATCTCGCTGGCTCCGGTCGTCGGCTGGGACAGAGCCGGGTACAGGCTGGGCTATGGCGGTGGATATTTCGACCGTACGCTGGCCAGCCTTGCCCCGCGGCCGTTTGCCATCGGGATCGGCCTGCAAGCGGCGCGCCTTGCCACCATCTTTCCCCAACCCCACGACATCCCGCTGAACGTCATCCTGACCGAGGCAGGCATCCAGTTTCAAGGCGAGCGGCCATGACTTCATCCGCCGAACAGATGCGAGCCTGGCGCGGGCCGGCCCTCCTGACCTACGGGTTTCGTCCCTTCTTCTTTGGCGCTGGCGTCTGGGCCGCCCTGGCGATGACGCTGTGGGTGCCGATGCTGTCGGGGCATCTGACCCTGCCGACAGCTTTTGACCCGGTGTCCTGGCATGCGCACGAGTTTCTGTTCGGCTATGTGGCTGCCGTCATTGCAGGGTTCTTGCTGACAGCGGTTCCGAACTGGACCGGCCGGTTGCCGATTGTCGGCTGGCCACTCGGCGCCCTGTTCGCGCTGTGGCTGATCGGACGGGCGACGGTTGCGGCATCGCTTCACTTGCCACCCATTGCCGTGGCGCTGGCCGACCTTGCCATGCCGGTTGCCCTTGCTGCCGTAATCGGGCGCGAGATCGTGGCAGGCAAGAACTGGCGCAACCTGATCGTGCTGGCGATGCTGGGCGTGCTGACGCTTGGCAACGGCATCTTTCATCTCGAGGCCGCGCGTGGTGACTATGCCGCGCAGGGCTACGGCCTGAAGATCGGGCTTGGCGCAGCGGTCATGATGATTGCGGTCATCGGGGGGCGGATCGTGCCGTCCTTCACGCGCAACTGGCTGGTCAAACGCGGGCCTGGGCGGCTGCCTGTCCCGCCGATGCAAAGGTTCGACAAGGCGGCGCTTCTGGCCCTGCTTGCCGCGCTTCTGGCCTGGGTTGTCTTGCCGGATCACCTGGTGACCGGCGCGCTTCTGCTGGTGGCGGGGACGCTGCACGCCGTCCGGCTGGCGCGTTGGGCGGGACACCGGACGCTTGCCGAACCCTTGGTCGCCGTCTTGCACCTTGGCTATGCTTTCCTGCCACTCGGCGCCCTGGCAATGGGCGCTGAGATCCTTGCCCCCGGCCTGATCGGCACGGCGGCAGCGCAACACCTGTGGATGGGCGGTGCGGCGGGGCTGATGACGCTGGCCGTGATGACGCGGGCCACGCTTGGCCATACCGGACAGGCCCTGACCGCCGGGCCCGGAACCGTCCTTGTCTATGCGGCGCTGGTCATAGCGGTGCTGGCCCGGTTCGCCGCAGGGATCTGGCCTGACCAGGCGCCGGTCCTGCACATGGTTGCCGGGGCGGCGTGGATCCTGTCCTTCGCGGGATTTGCCGTGCTCTATGGCCGTCTGCTGCTGCGCCTGCCGGCTGCAAAGCGCATCTGAGGAACGCCATGGATTGGCTGGAATTCACGGCTGCCTTTGCGGCGTTCTTCCTAACCCACTCGATACCGCTGCGACCGGCAGTGCGCCCGCACCTGCAGCGGGCACTCGGCCGGCGCGGTTTCACGCTGGCCTATTCGGCACTTTCCATTGCCATGCTGGGCTGGCTGATCGCGGCCGCTGGTCGGGCGCCTTTTGTGCCGCTGTGGACCTGGGCCCCCTGGCAGCCTCTTGTCCCGCTGGTCGTCATGCTGCTGGTCTGCCTGATCCTGTCACTGGCCATAGCGCGGCCCAATCCGTTTTCCTTCGGCGGCACGCGGAATGAGACGTTCGACCCGGCCCGTCCGGGGATCGTGCGGTTGTACCGCCATCCGCTGCTTCTTGCCCTGGCGCTGTGGGCAGGAGCTCATCTCGTGCCGAACGGAGACCTTGCGCATGTCATCCTGTTCGGCACCTTCGCCGGTTTCGCTCTTCTTGGACAACGCTTGATCGACCGCCGCAAGCGGCGCGAGATTGGCAAGGATTGGGACGCTTTGGCCGCAAAGGTCAAAGGCGCGGCGCCCCTGCCGTTGCCGCTGCCGCGGCTTGCGGCGGGTTTGGCCCTTTACCTGCTGCTGATCGCCGCGCACCCGTTGCTCTTCGGGGTCAGCCCCTTACCGTGACCCTCAGGTCGAATGGTCGTCGATCCAGGGGTTGGGTCTTGCGAACCTCTCCAGATCGGCCTGATCGCCAATCATGATGCGTGTGCCCTCGACCGTAACGCCGTACGGTTGCAGGCCCTTGAAGGCGCGGCTCAGATTCTCGGGCGTCATGCCCAAGACAGAGGCGAGGCGGCGCTTTTCGAAATCAAGCTCGACCACGGGGCCTCCACCGGCTCGTTTCTGCTGGCGCAAAAGATAGTTCGCCAGCCGTTCCAGCGAGGTTCGAAGCTTCAGGTCCTTCTG
>NKIT01000189.1 GCA_002256185.1 Rhodobacteraceae bacterium PARR1
GGACCGGTTGTCCAAGGGCGGCGTGGCGCGGGCGGTGGCATCCGATGCGTTTGGGCGGCTGAACGCGGGCGATGGGTTGGACCTGACCTTTCCCGCAGGGCTGGCCGCCGATGCCGTGCAGATCATCCGCCTGCCGAAAAAGACTGACATCGCCACGGCGCGCAAGGCCGGGGCCACTGCGGCGCGGGCATTGGGGCCAAAGGGGCTGACGTTCTTGGCCGAAGGGCATGGGCTGGCCGCCGAGATGGCCTTTGGCCTTGCTTTGCGCGCCTATGACTTCACCCCGCACAAGACCGGGGAACAAAAACTCGCAGGCCCCGTCACGCTGATGGTCACCGATCCCGAAACCGTGGCCGCCGCCGCCGCCCAAGGCGCCGCCGTGGCCGAAGGCGTGGTTTTCGCCCGCGATCTGGTGCACGAGCCTGCCAATATCCTGACCACCCACGATTTTGCCGCCCGTCTTGCTGCGATGCACGAACTGGGCCTTGAGGTGGAAATCCTTGAGGAGGAAGAGCTTTTCCGCCTTGGCATGGGCGCGCTTCTGGGTGTGGGGCAAGGGTCGGAAAGCCCCTCCAAGGTGGTGGTGATGCAGTGGCGCGGCGGGCCTGCGGATCAGGCCCCGCTGGCGCTGGTCGGAAAGGGCGTGGTGTTTGACACCGGCGGCATCTCGATCAAACCCGCAGGCGGGATGGAAGAGATGACGATGGATATGGGGGGCGCTGCCACCGTGGCCGGGGTGATGCGCGCACTGGCCCTGCGCAAGGCCAAGGCCAATGTGGTGGGGCTGGTCGGGCTGGTGGAAAACATGCCCGATGGCCGCGCCCAACGTCCCGGCGATGTGGTGCGCAGCATGAAGGGCGACACCATCGAAGTCATCAACACCGACGCCGAAGGCCGCCTCGTGCTGGCCGATGTGCTCTGGTATGCGCAGGACCGGTTCAAACCTGTGGGGGTCATCAACCTTGCCACCCTGACCGGGGCGATCATCGTGGCCTTGGGGCATGACTTTACCGGCACATTCTCGAACGATGACTCCTTCTGCGATGCCTTCCTTGCGGCGGCACGGGCCGAAGGCGAGGGTGCATGGCGCATGCCGATGGGCGAAGGCTTTGACGTGCGTCTGAAATCCCGCATCGCCGACATGATGAACGTCGGCGGGCGCGATGGCGGGGCGAGCGTCGCGGCAGCCTTCCTGCACCGCTTCATCCGGCCGGGGATGCCGTGGATTCACCTCGATATCGCGGGCACGGCGCTGTCGAAGAAAGACCTGACCCTATCCCCCAAAGGGGCCACAGGATGGGGCGTGATGGCGCTGAACCGCCTGATCCGCGACGGGTATGAGGGTTGACGCGCATGGGCGTCGCGATGTTCTACCACCTGACCCGCTCCTCTCCCGCCGAGACCTTGGCGGCGCTGCTTCCGCGTGCCGTGTCGCAGGGCTGGCGCGTGATGATCCGCAGCCCGGACCGCGCAGCGCTTGCCCGTTTGGACACCGCGCTCTGGACCGATCCGCCCGACAGTTTCCTGCCGCATGGGATGGAGGGCGGACCCCATGACGCCGATCAGCCGGTCCTGTTGGGGCAGGGCGCGGCGGTGAATGGCGCCAAGGGGTTGTTCCTGCTTGATGGGGCCGAGGTGTCGGTGGCCGAGGTGCAGCCGATGGAACGCGTCTGGCTTTTGTTCGACGGCGGCGACGGTGCCGCCGTGCAGGCCGCGCGGGTGAAATGGAAGACCCTGACCGCCGCTGGAATCGCCGCGCAGTATTGGTCCGAAGAGTCGGGCCGCTGGCAGAAAAAGGCCGATAGCGTCGAAAAGGGGTGATGTACTTGCCCAAACATTAGGGAGGGGCGCGGTCGTCCCGCCGGGGAGGCTGCACATATATGTGCGGCCGCCCCCCCGTTCAGACTCGGCGGGGCGGGACGGCCGCGCCCCGATGCTTTGGGCATCGGGACAATACCTTTCGTTGCGACTGAGCGGGTTTCGGGTATCGCCGCCTCACAAAATCACCGCCGCAGGATCATCTGGTCGCCGTCAATCTCGACCCGGTAAAGCCGCAAGTAATCCATCCCCAGCAAAGACCCGAACATATCGGCATCATTGACCCAAGCGGGAAAACCCTCATCGACATAGGGCCCAAGCTGCACCATGGGCAATTCCACCCGGGCGGTGCGGACCGTGCCATTGGCCGTCCGCGCTTCACCCAGATAGACCAGCCCGTCGGGGTCAATCCCCAACCGCGCGGCATCCTCGCGCGTCAGCACCATGTTGGACGCCCCCGTATCGGCGATAAAGCGGATGGGGGTGCCGTTAATCTCAAGCGTCAGGTGAAAATGCCCGTCCGGGCCACGCGGCACCTCGATCGCGCCGCCCTCGACCACGGCTTGGCGAGGCATCAGGTCGGGACGGATGTCGTTCCACAGACCATATCCCGCGATCACGCCCAGAAAGATCAGCCCCCAGGCCGCCGCCA
Source organism: Rhodobacteraceae bacterium PARR1 (assembly GCA_002256185.1). Classification (GTDB taxonomy): domain Bacteria; phylum Pseudomonadota; class Alphaproteobacteria; order Rhodobacterales; family Rhodobacteraceae; genus Paragemmobacter. The sequence goes on from NKIT01000189.1 coordinate 2,471, forward strand.
GTCGCAAGGTCTGGCCCAAGCGCTGACGGAATTCGACAAACACCCAACCGCCCACCGCCAGCAAGAGCAGCGACAGGTAAAGCAACCGCATCCACAGATCGTCGTCCATCGTCACCTCCGCGATGCTGCTGATATGGGGACGGCCAAGACGGCTGCAAAGGTCAGCCGATCAATCCCGTGCCGCGCACGCCGTCGATGACGAATTGCACCGACAGTGCCGCCAGAAGCATCCCCAGCAGCCGCGTGATCACCACCGTCCCGGTGCGGCCCAACAACCGCTCCAGCGGCGGCGAGGCAAGCAGGAACAGGAACGTCACCACCAGCATCAAGGCCACCAGCGCCAGCACCGCCACCATGCCGCCCCAGCCATCCCCCGATTGCCCCACCAGCAGGATGACCGACGCAATCGCCCCCGGCCCGGCAATCAGCGGTGTGGCAAGCGGAAAGACCGACGGATCATGGTCATGCTCAGCCTTCTGCCCCTCGCGCCGCTGGGTGCGGCGTTCGAACAGCATGTCGAGTGCGGTCAGGAACAGCAGGATGCCCCCCGCGATGCGGAAGGCGGGCATCGAGATGCCGACAAAGCCAAGGATCGTGTCGCCGGCGATGCCAAAGACCAACAGGATGGCAAAGGCAATGACACAGGCGCGCAGCGCCAGCCGCCGCCGATGCGCGGTATCCATCCCTTGCGTCAGCGCGATGAACAAGGGCACCAGTCCCGGTGGATCAATCACCACGAAGAGCGTGGCGAAGGTGGTGATCAGAAAGGCTGTCTCAGGCATGGTCCCTCCGGCGCTGCCCCTTGGTAGCCCGCCACGCGCCGTCTGGCCAGCCTGCGCCTCGCAAAAGGCAGGGGGCGCACGCGCCCCCTCTGGGCCGTGCCGGCCCATTCACCCCCTGTGGATATTTAAGCAACGGGGAAGCCTGTAAAGCTTTGTTTAATCTTTAAGGTTAAGACTGGCAGTGCGGTACAGGCGGGGACGCCGATGACCGCCAACGGGGAAGGCTCTTGCTGACAGGATCGGCAGGGGCCCGAACCTGTTTGGTCCTCCACGCTTCCCCGTTGCGAAAATATCCTCAGGGGGGTGAGCGCGGCACGCGCGAGGGGGGCGCGAGCGCCCCCCTGTCGGCCCATGGCCGCGCGCAATGCGCGGATATGGGCGCAGGGCGTGCGGGCCTGTGGCCCGCGCCTTTGGATCACCGTTGGTGGCGTTAGCTGCGTTCGGCTTTCGCAAGGCGGTTCTCTGCCTCGACCCACAACGTTTCGGCGCGGGTCATCGCGCTTTGGCATTCGGCGAATTTGCGGTTCCAGCTTTCCAACTCGGCCACGCGGGCATCGTCGTAAAGCGCGGGGTCGGCCATCTTGGCTTGCAGCTTGCCGTGCATCTCTTCCAGTTTGGCCACGCGCTCTTCGCATTTGCGGACCTCGGCGCGCAGGGCGAGGATTTCATCGCGTGTCGCCTTGCGCGGTTTGTCGGCAGCCTTGACCGGCTTCATCTCGGTATCGCCAGACAGCAGCATCTTGCGATAGGTTTCCAGATCATCCTCGAACGGTGTCACCGCCCCGCCCTTGACCAGCCACAGCCGGTCGGCGACCAGTGACAACAGGTGCATGTCGTGACTGACCAGCACCACGGCGCCGGAATAGCCTGTCAGCGCCTCCACCAGCGCCTCGCGGCTTTCGATGTCCAAGTGGTTGGTCGGCTCGTCCAGGATCAGCAGATGCGGCGCGTCGATGGTGGCGAGCAGAAGCGACAAGCGCGCCTTTTGCCCACCTGACAACCGTTTTACCACGGTATCGGCCTGATCCGCCCCCAGACCAAAGCCCGCCAGACGCGCACGCAGGCGGGGCTGGCCCTCAGTGGGGCGAATGGCCTGGATATGTTGCAGGGGCGTTTCGTCGATCTGCAATTCATCGACCTGATGCTGGGCGAAATAGCCGATGCGCAGCTTGGACGACCGAACGATCCGGCCCTCTGCCGCCTCCAACTTCCCGGCCAGCAGTTTGGACAGGGTGGATTTGCCCTCGCCGTTGCGGCCCAACAGCGCGATGCGGTCGTCTTGGTCGATGCGCAGCGACAGGTGCCGCAGCACGGGTTTGCCGCCGTAACCCACTGCCGCGCCGTCCATGTTGATGATGGGGGGCGAGAGTTCCTCGGGTTCGGGGAAGGTGAACACCACCTTCTTGGCCTCTTCCGGCGCGGTGATGAGGTCCATCTTTTCCAGCATCTTGACCCGCGACTGCGCTTGCGTGGCCTTGGACGCCTTGGCCTTGAAGCGGTCGACGAAGGCTTGCAGATGGGCGCGGCGGGCGTCCTGCTTTTTCGCCTCGGCGGTCAGTACGGCGCGGCGTTCGGTCATCTGGCGGGCGAATTGGTCGTAACCACCCTGCCAATAGGTCAGCTTGCGATTGTCCAGATGCAGGATGCCCTGCACGGCGCGGTTCAGCAGGCCCCGGTCGTGGCTGATGATCAGCACGGTATGGGGGTATTTCTGGAGGTAGCTTTCCAGCCACAAGGCGCCTTCAAGGTCCA
>NKIT01000190.1 GCA_002256185.1 Rhodobacteraceae bacterium PARR1
GACGCGGCTGGCCAAGGGGGATGCCCCATGAAGGCCTTCGCCACCCTCTTCACCGCCTTGGATGCCACCACCAAAACCAGCGCGAAACTCACAGCACTCACCGACTACTTCCGCACCGCGCCAGAGCCTGACCGCGTCTGGGCGGCGGCTCTTTTGTCGGGCCGTCGCCCCAAACGCACGGTCAACGCGACAGAACTGCGCGACTGGGCCGCGCAAGCAGCGGGAATTCCGCTGTGGCTGTTCGAGGACTCCTATGCCGTGGCGGGCGATTTGGCGGAAACCATCGCCCTTGTCCTGCCGCCCGCCCAAAATCCGCAACCCGCAGGCCTTTCCGACACGCTCCGCCTTTTGACCGCCCTTGCTGGCCGCCCTGCCGAGGATCGCCGCGCCGCGATCCTGACACTGTGGGATCACCTCGACGGGGCAGAGCGGTTTTTGTTCACCAAACTGATCACCGGCGGGTTCCGCATGGGGGTGAGCCAAGGTCTGATGACCCGCGCCTTGGCACTGGCGACGGGGGTAGAGGAGGCGACGCTTGCCCACCGCCTGATGGGCGACTGGAACCCCGCCACCACGCGCTTTGCCGATCTGATCAGCGAAGGCGGCGAGGTGGGGGCCAAGCCCTATCCCTTTGCCCTCGCCGCGCCTTTGGAGGACGGCCCCGAAACGCTTGGCCCCGCCAGCGATTGGCGGGCAGAATGGAAATGGGACGGCATCCGCGGCCAGTTGATCCACCGCCCCGGCGCTTTTGCGCTGTGGAGCAGGGGCGAGGAGTTGATCACTGACCGCTTCCCTGAATTCGCACCGCTGGCCGATTTCCTGCCCCCCGGCACGGTGATCGACGGTGAGGTGCTGGCATGGGACACTTCCGCCAACCGCCCCCTGCCCTTTGCCGACTTGCAAAAGCGCATCGGGCGCAAGACGGTGCCGAAAAAACTGCTGGCCGAGGCCCCGGCACGGATGCTGGCCTATGACCTGCTTGAGGCGGGTGGGATTGACCTGCGCGCCGCCCCCTATGACGACCGCCGCACACGACTGGCGGCATTGATTGCGGATTTGCCCGCAGGCCTTCCCCTCGCCCTCTCCCCCGCCCTGCCCTTTGGGGATTGGCCTGACCTGACCGCGCAACGGGCCGAAGCCCGCGCCGCGATGGCCGAAGGGGTGATGCTGAAACGCGGCGCTTCGGCCTATCATGTCGGCCGCAAGCGCGGGGATTGGTGGAAATGGAAACTCGATCCTTGGTCGGTAGATGCGGTGATGATCTATGCCCAAGCCGGTCACGGGCGGCGGGCGAACCTGTTCACCGATTTCACTTTTGCCGTCCGGGCGGGGAATGAGCTTTTGCCCTTTACCAAGGCCTATTCCGGCCTGACCGACGCGGAATTCACAGAGATCACCCGCTGGGTCGGGAAAAACACGCTGGAACGCTTTGGCCCCGTCCGGCGGGTGACGCCCGAACTGGTATTCGAGATCGCCTTTGAAGGCATCCAGGAGAGCCCGCGCCACAAATCAGGTCTAGCCCTGCGCTTTCCCCGCATGGTGCGCTGGCGGCGCGATAAATCGGTAGATGATATCGATACCATCGACGGCCTGCGCGACCTGTTGCGCGTGGCGCGGGGGTGATGCGTCGGCAGTGGGGGTTTCACACCCCCGTCGTCCATCGGTTCTCGGACCGATGGCGAATCCAATGGCCGACCCCCGTGGGGTATTTTAGCCAAGATGAACGGGGAAGGATCGCGCGGAATTGCACCCCGCTCCCTTGCGCCTTGGGGGGCGGCGGGCCTAGATGTGACCCAAGCACATGCGATGAGGTTTTCCATGACTCTGCCCCTGTCCCGCCCGGTCTTTGACGCCAACGCACATGGCGGCGGTTTGGGCGATCTGCCCGATTGGGACCTGCGCGACCTTTACCCCGCCACCGACGCGCCGGAATTCGCGCGCGACATGGACTGGCTGGAAAAAGCCTGCGCCGATTTTGCCGCACGATATGAGGGCAAGCTGGCCAGCCTCGATGCAGCCGCGCTGTTGGACTGTGTGCAGACCTACGAACAGATCGACGTGATCGCCGGGCGGATCATGTCCTTTGCGGGCTTGCGTTACTATCAGAACACCATGGACAGCGACCGCGCCAAGTTCATGGCCGACGCGCAGGACCGTATCACCACCTTCACCACGCCCTTGGTGTTCTTCAGCCTTGAATTCAACCGACTGGAAGATGACCACCTGTCGCGCCTGATGGCCGCCAATGCCGCGCTTGCCCGCTACAATCCAGTCTTTGCCCGCATGCGCGCCATGCGCCCGCACCAACTGTCAGACGAGTTGGAAAAGTTCCTGCACGACAACTCGGTCGTCGGGGCCTCGGCGTGGAACAAGCTGTTCGACGAGACGATGGCGGGCCTGATGTTCAAGGTCGCGGGCGAAGAGGACGAGTTGAACCTTGAGGCCACGCTGAACCTGCTGACCGACACCGACCGCGCCAAGCGCGAGGCGGCGGCGCGGGCTTTGGCAGAGGTGTTTGACAAGCACATCAAGCTGTTCGCCCGTGTCCACAACACGCTGGCCAAGGAAAAAGAGGTCGAGGATCGTTGGCGCAAGATGCCCACCCCCCAGACCGGGCGGCATCTGTCCAACCATGTTGAGCCCGAGGTGGTTGAGGCGTTGCGCAATGCCGTGGTCGCGGCCTATCCCAAGCTGAGCCACCGCTACTACCGGCTGAAGGCGAAATGGATGGGGCTGGAACGCTTGCAGGTCTGGGACCGCAATGCGCCCTTGCCGATTGAAACGCCCCGGACCGTGGATTGGGACAGCGCCACCCGCATGGTGCTCGATGCCTACGGTGCGTTCGACCCGCGGATGGCAGACCTTGCCAAGCCGTTCTTTGAAAAGGGTTGGATCGACGCGGGCGTGAAACCCGGCAAGGCACCCGGGGCCTTTGCCCACCCGACCGTCACCGCCGTGCATCCTTATGTGATGCTGAATTATCTGGGCAAGCCGCGCGACGTGATGACCTTGGCGCATGAACTGGGCCATGGTGTGCATCAGGTCATGGCGGCGGGACAGGGGGAGCTTCTCTCGTCAACCCCGCTGACTTTGGCCGAAACGGCATCCGTTTTTGGCGAGATGCTGACCTTCCGCCGCCTACTGGACGGGGCCAAAACCAAGGCCGAGCGCAAGACCCTGCTGGCGGGCAAGGTCGAGGATATGATCAACACGGTCGTCCGCCAGATTGCGTTCTACGACTTTGAATGCAAACTCCACGCCGCGCGGCGCGAAGGCGAGTTGACGCCTGACGACATCAACGCCCTGTGGATGAGCGTGCAGGCCCAATCGCTTGGCGATGCGTTTGATTTCATGGACGGATATGAGACGTTCTGGGCCTATATCCCGCATTTCGTCCATTCGCCCTTCTACGTTTATGCCTATGCCTTTGGCGACGGTCTGGTGAACGCGCTGTATGCCGCCTATGAGGGTGGCCTGCCGGAGTTTCAGGAGAAGTATTTCGACATGCTGAAAGCGGGCGGGTCAAAGCACCACAAGGAACTTTTGGCCCCGTTCGGGCTGGATGCCTCGGACCCGACTTTCTGGGACAAGGGCCTGTCGATGATCGCGGGCTTCATCGACGAGTTGGAGGCGATGGAGGACTGATCGCTTTCTCTACTTTCGGGCGAGACCATCACACGTGACCAGATTCAGGCTTGGAGATGGCAAGGTAATTTGCTTATCTCTAAGCCGTAGCGGTGAAGGGTTGTGTGATGCGTGTGCCAAGAACGTTCAGAAATCTCCAGCGAGAGTTTCTGAATAACCCGATTGCTTCTTTTGCGGATTCACTTTCTGTCGCAACGACCTTGGGCGGTGGGCTGATCACCACCGTCGGCATATCGTCCGCAGCCACAAGCGGGGCATCGGCTGACGGTCTTGTTGGATTTGCGGTCAATCTGATCAACGCCTCGTTTCCGGTGCGCGTTGCCATCGTCGCCGCGATGTCTTGTGCCTTGGGTTGGACGGCGGCTGTTGTCTCTGACCGCTTGTTGCAGCGGAAAAGTGACATGCACAACCTTCTTGGCATGATTGCAACGATCTGCGCCGCCGCACTTTTGGTTGCGGTGGCGCAAGCCTTTTCCGACATGCACTCCAAAAGCGTGTTGCCGCAGTTCAACCTCATGCTTTTGCTGGGTTTGGGCGTCGCACTTTGCATGATGCGCAAGAACTTTGAAATCGCGGGGCGTCAAAGCAGCCCGTCCATTGCGCAGCAGCGTAGTTTTACCATGTTGATTTTCGGAATGGGAACCCTGGCCATCATGGCCATGACGGAATTGGCGGTGCTGTGATGAAAAGGACCGTCACGGAACCCGCAACCGCCGCGCGACTTTTGCTTGCGGCCGGCACGATAGACGCTTTGGCCGTGATCCTGATGGCAAAGATCGCCTTTCCCTTTGCCGAGAATAAGTTACCGTTTCTAGAGCCCGTGATCCTGATGATCGCGATGCCTCTCATCTGTCTTTTGATCTACTGGTTCGTCACAGAGATGCTGACAGGTGGCTGGTCCATCGGTCGTGCCTGCCTGATGATCGAACCGCGCTGTCGGGATGGTCGGAAACCGGGCGTGGTGCGACGCTTCAGCCGCTTGTTGATCAAGTCCGCGACACTGGGCTTGACCGGGCTGCGGCTGAATTCTGCGGCGGCCTATGACCGGGCCGCCGGTTATGTCTGGCTGTCGACGATGGGCACGGGGCATGCCTTGCGCTCTGCCCAAGGTGCGTTGACGGTGACCTCTGGCAGGTCGACGGGAAAGTCGCTCTCTTTCAGCGATTTTCCTGAAAAAGACGGCAAGAAGTACCTGATCATCGGGCGCGAGCCCGGCGCCAAGGGGCTGATCCTGACGGATCAGGGCATATCGGCGTGGCATGCGACCTTGCGCATCATCGACGGGGCCGTGGTGATTCACGATGGTCAACCCAAGGGTAACGAGTGTTCGGAAGAGTCATCTACAAACAAG
>NKIT01000191.1 GCA_002256185.1 Rhodobacteraceae bacterium PARR1
GGGGCGCGCCCCTTTGGCAACGTTTGAGTTTTGCTTATGGTTCAGGGTAAAGGGCTGCCCCCTCACCCCCACCCCTCGCCCTGCGCATCCAGCCATGCCATCAGCGCCGGACGCACCGTTACCGATCCGTCCTGCATCGCAGCCTCGATCACGCCCCGCGCAGCGGACAGATCAATCCGCCGCAATAGCGCCTTGACCGGACCGATAGAGGCAGGTCGCATCGACAGCCCGCGAATGCCAAGGGCGGCGAAGGCCAGCGCTTCAATGGGTCGCCCGGCATCCTCGCCGCAGAAGGACAGCGCGGTGCCGGTCTGTTCGCAACGCCCGACGATGTGCTGCAAGAAGTGCAGGAAGGAGACGTTCAGGATGTCATAGCGACGGCGGACGCGTTCATTCTCACGGTCTGCCGCAAAGAAGAACTGCTTCAGGTCATTGCCCCCGATCGAGACGAAATCCGCCATCTCAAAAAACGCGCGGGGTGCGTAGGCGAGGCTGGGCGTTTCCAGCATTGCGCCGACCTCAATCTCTTCCGGCACGACGTGGCCGAGCGCGGTTTCCCGCTCCAACTCATTGAGGAACATTTCCCGCGATTGCACGAATTCCGCGTGTTCGCTGATGAACGGAAACATCACGGTCAAGGGCCGCCCTTTGGCAGCGCGGATCAGCGCTTGCAACTGCATCCGCAGAACGCCGGGCTTGTCCAGCCCCACCCGGATCGCGCGCCAGCCCATCGCGGGGTTGGGTTCGTCCTGCGGCTTCATATAGGGCAGCACCTTGTCCGACCCGATGTCCAGCGTGCGGAAGGCCACGCGCCGCCCTTTGGCCGCATCCATGACGCGAGCATAAAGCGCTGCCAATTCAGCGCGTTGCGGCATCTTGTTGCGGACAAGGAATTGCAATTCGGTGCGGAACAGGCCCACCCCTTCGGCGCCCGATCCTTCAAGGCTGGGCAAGTCCGCCATCAGCCCCGCGTTCATCATCAGCGTCGTCACCGTGCCGCAGGGTGATTGCGCCGGAAGCCCGCGCAACGAGGTATAGCGATGCTGCGCCGCCGCCTGCATGGCAATCTTGTCGCGGAAGGCGCGGGCGACGGTTTCTTCGGGGCGCAAATGAACGATGCCCTGATCGCCATCGACAAGGATGGCATCGCCGTTCAGCGCCTCTGTTACCACGCGGTCGGCATGTATCACCAAGGGGATGGCCAAAGCGCGGGCGACGATGGCGGCGTGGCTGCCGACAGAGCCTTCTTCCAGCACCACGCCTTTCAGCTTGCGGCCATATTCCAGCAGTTCGGCGGGGCCGATGTTGCGCGCCACGAGGATCGGGTTTTCCGGCATCATTGCGCCGGTATCCTTGCCCTGTCCCGTCAGAATGCGCAGCAGGCGGTTTGACAGGTCATCCAGATCGTGCAGCCGTTCGCGCAGATAGGCGTCAGGCACCTGTTCCAGCCGCGAGCGGGTGGCGGATTGTTCTTTCTCCACCGCCGCCTCGGCCGACAGGCCGCGCGCGATGTCATCCTCCATCCGTTTCAGCCAGCCACGCGAGTGGGCGAACATGCGGTAGGCCTCAAGCACCTGTTTTTGGTCCTTGTCGAGGCTTTCCGCCGCCAGAAGATCATCCACCGAGACACGCAATTGCCCTACGGCGGCGCGGATACGGTCAATCTCGGTCAGGGGATCATCGGCGACGGGGTTGGTCACCACCACCCGCGCCTCATGCAGCCAAACCCGGCCTTCTGCCGCGCCTTCCTGACCGACGCCGCCCCGGATCATCACGGGCTGCTTGTGCAGGGCGCGCATGCCTTCGCCATCGCCAGAAAACAGGCCAAGCTCTGTCATCTCGGCCAGCACCATGGCCACGACTTCCAGCGCGTAGATGTCATCCTCGGAAAACTGGCGCGCGATCTTGGATTGGACCACCAGAACGCCCAGCTTTTCGCCCACGCGTTGGATCGGCACGCCAAGGAACGAGGAGTAAATCTCTTCGCCCGTCTCCGGCATGTAGCGGAAACCCTTTTCGCTGGGCGCATTGGCGGTGTTGACCGGAAGGCCGGTGCGCGCGACACGGCCCACCAGACCTTCGCCCAGCTTCATGCGGGTCTTGTGGACGGCTTCGGGTTTCAGCCCCTCGGTCGCGCACAGTTCCAGCGTGTCGGCATCGCGGAAGAGGTAGATGGAGCACACCTCTGTCCCCATCGAATCCGCGATCAGATGCGTGATGCGGTCAAGCCGATCCTGCCCCTTGCCGGGGGTCGCCAGCGTGTCGCGCAGGCGGCGCAGCAGTTTGCGGCTGTCGCTTTCTGTCCGTTCTGGCATGGCCCCGTCTTCGCGGTGCGGCGTCCGCGCCTTTCGTTGTCCTGATCCTTCATGCCTTTAGACCACATGCGACGCATAAGGGAAACGGATTATGAAAGGCTGTGGCCGGTTGCCCGATCAGTCTGCGCTGCGCCCTGCCGCAAGCATGACCCCGGCCAAGGTGAGCGCGGTTCCAAAAGCCATCAGCGCCGTCAGCGGCTCATCCCACAGCATCGCGGCCCAAAGCATTGTCACCGGGGGCGAGAGGTAGAGCACGCTTGTCACCCGCGCTGGGGCGTAGCGCGCAAGGCAGAGGTAATAGAGTCCATATCCCGCAAAAGTCGCCACCAGCACCAGCCAGCCAATGCCCAAGGCAAAGGCAAGCGTCGGCTGTGGCATCACCCCGCCCACCGGCAAGGCCACCAGCCCGAACAGCGCCGCCGCCGTCAGCGATTGCAGGCAGACCGATTGCACCACGGGCAGCGAGTCTGGCCGCAAGCGGCGTTGCAGCACGGCGGCCAGCGCAAAGCACAGCGTCCCCCCCACGGGCAGCGCAAGCGCCCACAGCGGGGCATCCCCCATCCGCAAGCCATCCCCCGACACCAGCGCCACCCCGGCCAAGGCAATCGCCGTCCCCGTCCATGCGCGCGCCGTCAGCGGCTGACCAAGGATCGGCCCGGACAGGACGGCCACGCCCAAGGGCAGCATGTCTGCGATCAGCGCGACCAGACCTGTGGGCACGCCCAAGCCGATGGCACTGGCAAAACCGCCCAGATACAGGAACATCCCCAAGGCCCCGAACAGCACCTGCTCGGCCACCAAGCGGCGCGTGAGGCGCGGGCGAATTGCCAGCGCAAAGGGCAAGAGGATCAGCCCAGACATCAGGCAGCGCCAGAACAGGATGGTCAGGATTGGCGTTGCGTCTGCCATCCAGCGCACGCCCAGAAAGCCCGAACTCCAGACCAAGACCAACAGCGTGGTCAGGGCAGGAAAGCCGGGATCAAACCCGCGCCGGGGGGATGTTGTGGCCGTCATTCCCTGCCGCCTTTCCTTGCCTTGGCAGCGTTAGCCTGCGGCACGACGCCAACCGACCCCGAAGCGACCAGTTGCGACCAAGCCCGACCACGAAAAGAAAAACCCCCGGACGCGGTGCATCCGGGGGCGATATCATCCCAAGGTCAGCGGGCTTAGGCCTTGTCCAACTCAAAGGCGTCATGCAGCGCCTGCACGGCCAGTTCCATGTACTTGCGGTCGATCAGGACCGAGATTTTGATCTCGGAGGTCGAGATCACCTTGATGTTGATATTCTCGGCCGACAGGGACGAGAACATCTTCGCCGCCACGCCCGCGTGGCTGCGCATGCCGATGCCCACGACAGAAACCTTGGCGACATCGGTGTCGATGATCAATTCGTCATACTTGATCAGGCCCGCCGTCTTGGCATCTTCCATCGCCTTCTTGGCGCGTTCCACCTGATTGATCGGGCAAGAAAAGGTCATGTCCGTGACGGCGCCCGGATGGGCATCGTCATAGTCCTTCTCGCTGATGTTCTGGACGATCATATCCACATTCACGCCCGCATCGGCCAAAGGCCCGAAGATGGCCGAGGCGACGCCGGGGCGGTCCTCGATGGTGAAGAGGGTGATCTTGGCTTCCTCGCGGCTGAAGGCGACGCCAGAGACGACTTTCGATTCCATGATTTCCTCCTCGTCGCAGACCAAGGTCCCTGAGTTTTCGTCGGTATCTTCAAAGGATGACAGCACGCGCAGGCGCACCTTGTAGCGCATCGCCAGTTCGACCGACCGGGTTTGCAGGACTTTCGCGCCAAGGGACGCCAGTTCCAGCATTTCCTCGAACGCGATCTTGTCCAGTTTGCGCGCCTTGGACGACACGCGCGGGTCGGTGGTGTAGACCCCGTCCACATCGGTGTAGATATCGCAGCGTTCGGCGGCAAAGGCGGCGGCAAAGGCGACGGCGGTGGTGTCTGATCCGCCCCGGCCAAGGGTGGTCACGCGGCCTTCAGGGCTGACGCCCTGGAAGCCTGCGACGACGGCGACCTTGAAGCCTTCGGCGAATTTGGCGTCGATATTGTCCCGCGGGATCGACACAAAGCGGGCCGAGCCATGCTGTGCGGTGGTATTGATCGGCACCTGCCAGCCTTGCCAAGACCGCGCCGGGATGCCCATTTCCTGCAGGCGCAGCGCCACCAGCCCTGCGGTGACGTTTTCACCAGCGGCGACAACCGCGTCATATTCGCGGGCGTCATACAGCTTGGACGTGCCTTCGACGTAACCCACCAAGCGGTTGGTTTCGCCCGACATGGCGCTGACGATGACGATGACGTCATAGCCACGGTCGACTTCCTTCTGCACCTTTTTCGCGGCGTTTTCGATCCGCGCAAGGTCGGCCACCGAGGTGCCGCCGAATTTCATCACGAGAAGCGGCATGATCCCCCCCGCCAAGGCCCGAATTGGGGCGCTTCTTATGCGCGGATGGCAGGGGGTGCAAGGGGAAGCGGGACGGGGGGCATGAGGGCAGCCAGCAAGAGGCCATTCGCGCAACGATGAGGATTGGACCGTGGTCCAAAGCTACGGTCCGCGCACGCCCCGCCCCCCATGATTTCAAAAGACGGCGGCGTGCGCATGAAGCGCCCACCCCGGCAGGTCG
>NKIT01000192.1 GCA_002256185.1 Rhodobacteraceae bacterium PARR1
AGGAAATGCAGCGCGTCATCTTGGTGGCAACCAAAGGCCCAAGGTTCAGGTCATCCGACGCCCGCTTGGGTTCGCGATACCGGCTGAAGTCCACGCCATAAGCCATGGCTTGGTCTTGCAAATCACACTCGCCGCCCTGATCGCAGATCGGGCAATCCAGCGGGTGGTTGATCAGCAGGAATTCCATCACACCTTCACGGGCCTTCTTGACCATCGGGCTGTTGGTCTTGACCACGGGCGGTTCCCCATTCGGGCCGGGGCGCAGGTCGCGCACCTGCATGGCGCAGCTTGCCGCAGGTTTGGGCGGGCCACCGACCACTTCGACCAAACACATCCGGCAGTTCCCGGCGATGGTCAGGCGTTCATGGTAGCAAAAGCGCGGGATTTCGATCCCGGCAACTTCCGCCGCCTGAATGATCGTCATCGCCCCGTCCACCTCGACGATCAGACCGTCGATGTTGATGCTTTTAAGGTTGGTCATGCGCCTACCCGTCCTTCAACTTCGCCGCCACGGGGTGCCCGCGCAGCGCATCCATTCTGTTGCGAAAGGCTCATGCGCAGCCCTCCACGAAAACCCATTCGCCGCCGTCAAAGCGGTCGTAGATCGAGGGGCGGAGCACCCGCCCCGCCGCCGCGCAAGTGTCCATCGCCACCCGCTTGGCCCGCGCCCCCTGATCCATCGAAAAGGGCACACCGTTGTTCGTCACACGCAAAGGTGCCGCCATGACCGGACCCGTCGCCTGTGGCACGGGCGACGCACAGGCGGCAAGCGCCGTGGTCAGGGTCAAGGTGGCAGCCATCCGTTTCACTCCGCCGCCATCGCGCCCATGCGGCCGGTCTTCTTGGCCTTGATCCGATCCTCGATTTCATCGCGGAACTGGCGGATCAGACCTTGGATCGGCCAAGCGGCGGCATCGCCAAGGGCGCAGATCGTGTGGCCTTCGACTTGTTTGGTGACCGACAGCAGCATGTCGATTTCTTCAACCTCAGCCTCGCCGCGCACCAGACGGTCCATCACGCGCATCATCCAGCCGGTGCCTTCGCGGCAGGGGGTGCATTGGCCGCAGGACTCGTGCTTGTAGAACTTCGACAGCCGCCAGATCGCTTTGATGATGTCGGTGGATTGGTCCATCACGATGACAGCCGCAGTCCCAAGGCCCGAGCGTTGTTCGCGCAGCCAGTCGAAATCCATGATCGCATCATCGCACTGTTCGGCCCGCAGCATCGGGACAGAAGACCCACCGGGGATGACTGCTTTCAGGTTCTTCCAGCCGCCGCGCACGCCGCCGCAGTGACGTTCCAGCAGTTCCTTGAGCGGGATCGACATCACCTCTTCGACCACGCACGGGTTGTTCACATGGCCAGAGATGCCAAAGAGCTTGGTCCCCGCGTTGTTCGGACGGCCAAAACTGGCAAACCATTCCGGCCCCCGGCGCAGGATGGTCGGCACGACGGCGATGGATTCGACGTTGTTCACCGTGGTCGGGCAGCCATAAAGGCCCGAGCCTGCCGGGAACGGCGGCTTCATCCGGGGCATGCCCTTTTTGCCTTCGAGTGACTCCAGCAAAGCGGTTTCTTCGCCGCAAATATAGGCCCCTGCCCCGTGGTGCAGGTAAAGGTCAAAATCCCAGCCGGAATTTGCGGCATTCTTGCCCAGCATCCCGGCGTCATAGCATTCGTCGATGGCGGCTTGCAGCGCCTCACGCTCGCGGATGTATTCGCCGCGAATGTAGATGTAGCAGGTGTTGGCGTTCATCGCGAAAGCGGCGATCAGCGCGCCCTCGATCAGGGTATGCGGATCGTGCCGCATGATCTCGCGGTCTTTGCAAGTGCCCGGTTCGGATTCGTCGGCGTTGATCACAAGGTAAGACGGACGACCATCCGACTGCTTGGGCATGAAGGACCATTTCAGCCCCGTGGGGAAGCCCGCCCCGCCGCGCCCACGCAGGCCGGAAGCCTTGACCTGTTCGATGATCTTGTCCCGCCCGCGCGAGATGATCTCGGCGGTGCCGTCCCAATGGCCACGCTTCATCGCACCCTTCAGGCTGCGGTCATGCATCCCGTAGAGGTTGGTGAAGATCCGGTCCTGATCCTTGAGCATGTCTTGCCCCTTATTTGCCCTGACGTTGCCGCCAGATCCGATACGTTCCAACCAGCGTCCACGTGAACGCGGCCAATGCGGCGACGTCAAAAACCAGCGCGATGCGCCCGTCCCATCCCATCACCGCGCCGAGCGATTGCGCCCCAAGCCACAGACCCATCGTCACCACCAGCGCCACGCCAATCCGCGCAGCCTGCACTTGGGTGCCTTTGTGATCCGGGCCTTGGGGTGCCATCCCCCGCCTCAGTAGTCGTTCGTCTTGGCGCGGCGAAGGAATTCCTCCACCCCGACCGAGCCGATCAGTTTCGCCTGTGCCACCCATTTGTCACGGGTGACGCGGCCCTTGAACCCTTTCAGGTTGCTGTCCATCCACGCGATTTCAGCATCGCCCCAGTTGGCGATCTGGTCGAAGTGCCAGATGCCCAATTCGTTGCAGAGCTTTTCCAGCGCGGGGCCGATGCCTTCCAGCGTTTTCAGATCATCCGCCTGTCCAGCACGCGGCGCGGCCAGACCAGCGGGTTTGCTGCCTGCGTCAGAGGCCACCGGCGCGACTTCGGCGACGGGAGCTGCGACGGGAGCCGCCAAAGGGGCCACAGCCGCCGCGACAGTGACAGGCTGTGCCTTCGGTGCGGCATGGGCCACGGGTTCCGCAGCCTTGGCGGATGCACCGCCCCATGGCAGGACGAGGAAAACCGCAGCCGCAGCAAAAACCACCGCCGCGAAGAACACGGCGGGCGTCCAGTCAAAGCCACCAACCACCTTGGCAACGCCAAGGGCGATCAGCGCGAACAGCGCCGAAATCACGGCTCCGTTCAGCGAAGGGGCGTTCAGAGGGTCTCGTCTCGTCATGCGCGGGTTCCTTGTCACATCCCCTTGGCGGGGCAGCCACTGTTACACAATCGTCAGGCGTCTGTCCTTGTCGTTGCCCTTGGGGCGTCAGTAATCGTTGGTCTTGGCGCGGCGCAGGAATTCGGGAATTCCCACCTCGCCGATCAGTTTGGCTTGTGCCACCCACTTGTCGCGCGTCACGCGGCCACGGAAGCCCTTCAGATTGGCATCCATCCACGCGATTTCTGCCGGACCCCAGTTTGCGATCTGGTCAAAGTGGAAAATCCCAAGCTCATGGCACAGTTTTTCCAACGCAGGGCCGATGCCTTCGATGGTTTGCAGCGCGTCCGCAGCGCCGTCACGCGGGGCGGTCAGGGCGGCGGGCTTGGTGCCCTCGGTTGCAGCCTCAGCGGGCTTTTCGGCCTTGGACGCAGCGGCGGCAGGCTTTTCGGCCAGCGCCACATCACCCGCAGGCGCGGCTTTGGCGGATTTGCCCAGCCACGGCGTCAGGATCGGCACTTCCGTCCCGTCAATGCGCTTGACCACATCGCCGATGTCCACGGCGCGCTGCGCCGAAGCATTATACTGCGCACGACCCGACTCGAAGTCCTTGAGCGAGGTCAGACCCGACAGCGGTTCCGCCGCATAACGGCCATTTTGCGGACCGGGCACCGGAACTTCGCCCTTGGAGAAGCGCCCGATCAGGTCGCGCAGCTTTTCCGGCGTCAAGTCTTCGTAATAATCCTTGCCGATCTGGGCCATCGGCGCATTGGCGCAAGCGCCCATGCATTCGACCTCTTCCCAGCTGAAATTGCCGTCCGCCGACAGCGCATGCTGGGCGGGGGCGATCAATTCCTTGCAGACCTTGATCAGGTCTTCCGCGCCGCAAATCATGCAGGAGGTGGTGCCGCAAATCTGCACATGGGCAATGCGGCCCGTGGGTTGCAGTTGGAACATGAAGTAGAAGGTCGCCACTTCCAGCGCGCGGATATAGGCCAGACCCAGCATATCGGCGACCAGTTCAATCGCCGGACGCGACAGCCAGCCTTCCTGTTCCTGCGCCCGCCACAGCAGCGGAATGATGGCCGAGGCCTGACGCCCCGCCGGATATTTGGAAATCTGCCCCTGCGCCCATTCCAGATTGGCGGGCGTGAAGGCGAAAGAGGCGGGCTGGTCTTTGTGCAGACGGCGCAGCATTAGCGGTCGATCTCCCCGAACACGACGTCCATCGTGCCGATGATGGCGGATACGTCGGCCAGTTGGTGGCCCTTGGCGATGTAGTCCATGGATTGCAGGTGCAGGAATCCCGGCGCGCGGATCTTGGCGCGGTAGGGTTTGTTGGTGCCGTCAGCAACCAGATAGACGCCGAATTCACCCTTGGGCGCTTCGACGCTGGCGTAAACCTCACCGGCGGGCACGTGGAAGCCTTCGGTGTAAAGTTTGAAGTGGTGGATCAGCGCCTCCATCGAGGTTTTCATCTCACCGCGCTTCGGCGGGGTAATCTTGCCCCGTGCCAGAACGTCGCCCTTTTCCACCCGCAGCTTGGCGATGGCCTGCTTGATTATGGAGGTCGACTCGCGCATTTCCGCCATGCGGCAGAGGTAGCGGTCATAGCAGTCGCCGTTCTTGCCGACCGGGATTTTGAAGTCGAATTCGTCGTAGCATTCATAGGGCTGGCTGCGGCGCAAATCCCAGGCCAGACCCGATCCGCGCACCATGACGCCGGAATAGCCCCATTTCTGGATATCCTCGACCGTCACCACGCCGATATCGGCATTGCGCTGCTTGAAGATGCGGTTTTCGGTCAACAGCCCGTCGATGTCATCCAGCACGCGCGGGAATTTCTCGGCCCAAGCCTCGATATCGTCCAACAGTTGCGGCGACAGGTCCTGATGAACGCCACCGGGGCGGAAATAGGCGGCGTGCAGACGCGCGCCGGCTGCGCGTTCGTAGAACCCCATCACCTGTTCGCGTTCCTCACACCCCCACAGCGGCGGGGTCAACGCGCCCACGTCCATGCCCAGC
>NKIT01000193.1 GCA_002256185.1 Rhodobacteraceae bacterium PARR1
GACATCCTCGACCACCTTTTGCACGTCGCGTTCAAACGGGTTGCCGAACCCGCCGCCGCCGGGGTTCTTGTTGGCGGCGCGTTCACCGGGTTGGATCGTCTCAATCACGTTGTTGGTGATGATCTGGGTCTGGCCGTCACGGGTGATCTCCAACCGACCTACCTTTTTGTCCACCATCACCGAGGACGCCCCCGCCGCCCCCATCGCGGGGATACGGCGCCCTTCGCCAAAGGTGATCAGCGTCATGGGGGTATCGAGCGGTTCAACCTCCCAGCACGTTCCCGACCCGCCCCGGTTCTTGCCCGCACCGCCAGAGTCTTCCATCAGCGAATAGCGGTGGATGATGATCGGATAGCTGTGCTCCAGCATCTCGATATCGCCCGAGGTCAGCGCGCCAAAGCAGCACTCCGGCCCCACGGCATGCCAGCCATCCGCCTGCGATGTCGCCCCGGCCCCCGAGATGATCGAGGCCAGCACCATCGTCACATATTCCTCATCATGGCGCTTGTCCCACCCGGCGATGTTGCAGCCATTGGCATGACCCCAGCTTGCCGAGACCTTGGCAGGGGCGGCCTGTTCAAAGGCCAGACGCACCGCATCGGTCAGGGTCTCCATCGGCGTGGTGGTGCAGTTCATGTGCGGTGCGGGGGATTTGGCGTTGCAGAGCGTGCCCAGCGGCCCCATGTCGGTGCTGACGCAGCGATAGAGCCCCTCGTTATAGGGGGGCGGCAGTTGGGCGAACATCATCAGCCCAAGATAGACACCGGAATGGCTGTTGCCCTCATAACTGTTGATGAAATAAGGGATTTGCGGCGGCGATTGGATGGCGATGTGGCAGCCATCGCCCTTGATCGTCACCGTCGCCGTGATCTCAAAATCACCGTAGCCATGGCCTGCATCTTCAAGGATCGCGGTGCCGGTATAGGTGCCATCCGGCACCTCGGCGATCAGGCTGCGCATGTGGTGTTCGGCCATGTCCAGCAGTTCCGCGATGCACTCTTGCACCAGAACCTTGCCGTATTTGTCCATCAGGCGCTTGAGGTTGCGCGCCCCCACCTGACAGGCCCCGATCAGCGCGTTGAAGTCGCCCTCTTGGTCGCGCCGTGCCCGCATGTTGGACAGGATCATGTTCATCACATCATGGCGCGGCTTGCCCTTGTCCCAGATCTTGATCGGCGGGATCCGCAAGCCTTCGGCGTAAATCTCGGTCGCATTGGGGTTATAGCCTGCGGGCACCGGACCGCCGATGTCGGTCAGGTGGCCTTTGCAGACCGTCCAGAACACCAACTCACCCTCATAGAACACCGGCATATACATGCAGGTGTCGATGATGTGTGACCCGCCATAGGACGGATCATTGTGCAGCATCAGATCGCCGTCGTTGATCTCACCATCGAAATACTTCGCGACCGACTTCATCGCGGGGATCAACGATCCAAGATGGATCGGGATGTCCTGCCCTTGCAGGATCATTTCCGGCGTGTGGTTGAACAGCGCCGTGGAATAGTCATGCGCAAGGTTGAACACCGACGAGCGCGCGGTTTGCTCCAGCGCCAGCGTCATTTCCCGCTGGGTGGTTTCCAGCACCCCGCGCACCACGGACAGGGTGATCGGATCGACATTTCTCTTGGCCATGCGGATGCCTTCCTCTGTGGGCGGGACGGGCGCAGGCCGCGCGGACTGGGGCGCAAGCAAGGCGCGCCTGTATGTCCGATCATCCCTGTCGTGACCGAATCCCGGTCTTGTCATTGTTCTGTGACGTCAGGTTGACCCGCCTTGCGGCAGCCGTCTTGTCGCTGCGTGCATGAGGTTTTGTCAGCCGGTGCGCCCGAGTGCCAATCCTTGGCCAATCCGGTCGGAATTGCGCCAATCGCGGTCGCAACGGAATTGACTCCTTGCGCGTGAAGCCCAACCTTAGGGTTCAGGCGCAAAGCCGCGCGCAACAAGCGGACGGTTGGCAATGGTTCAGGCCGCAGAGTTCAGCACGGATGCCGTCCCCGCACAGGCGCGGGCGGCGCATTGGAACGCGGTCATCGCGCGGGCCTATTTTCCGCTGGACCTGACGTTCCGCGATGCACAACGTTTTTCCGGGCGGCTGGATATGGGGAACGTGGGCGAAGTATCGCTCTCGCGCCTGCAGACCGAGGCTGTGCAATACGAACGCCACCGCCGCCACATCGCCGCCACGACCGAAGAAGAATATCTGATCACCATCCCGCGCAAATCCCCCGTTGAATTCCGGCAGATGGGGCGCGATGTGCGCTGCGATCCGGGTGGGTTCATCATCGAACGCGGGGATGAGCCTTACCGTTTCGCCTATGGCAGCGCGAATGATCTCTGTGTGCTGAAGGTGGCAAAGCCCGTGCTGGCCGACAAGCTGCGCAACCCCGACCGCTATTGCGCCTTGGTCTTCAACGGACGCGAGGGGATTGGGTCGCTGTTCACCACGATGGCGCAGCAGATACAGGCGCAAACCCCTGCCGACGGGCTGTCGGGGCAGGTCTTGGGGCGGCATCTGGTGGAGCTGCTCGCGCTGTCCTTGGATCGGTCATCCGAGGCGGATCAAAGTGCAGGTTCCGCCGTGCGTGCAGCGCATCGGCGTCGGGCAGAAACGGTGATCCTGAAGAACCTGTCGAACGCCGATCTGTCGCCCGAGGTGATCGCCGATGCGGTCGGGATTTCAAAGCGTTACCTGCATGAGTTGTTTGCGGAAGTGAACTGCACCGTGTCGCAATTCGTGCGCGAACAGCGCCTGCGCGCCGCGCGGGATGTGCTGCAAATGCCCAATCCGGGGCCGATGTCGGATGTCGCCTATCGCTTCGGGTTTTCAGATCAGGCGCAGTTTTCGCGCCTGTTCAAGGCGATGTTCGGCCAGACGCCCAGTGGGTTTAGGGCTGAGGTGCTGGCGGCTCAGTAGGGTGCGCATTCATTGCGCACCATCCACAACCTTAGCCAAAGGGGCGCGGCCGTCCCGCCGGGGTGGATGCACATATATGTGCGGCCGCCCCGGGGGGGCGGGACGGCCGCGCCCCGATGCTTTGGGCATCGGGGCAATCCCCGTCGTTGCGCTTTGGTTCAGTTGGCTAAAGCCAAATCGCCCTAAACCGCCCGCCCCACCATCGTCACCGGCCCGCCCGGTTTGACCACGCGCAACGACAGCGCATCCCCGTCCGCATAAGCCTCCACCCGCGCGGATTCTCCAACGATCAAAGGCGATTGGCCGCGATAGTTAAAGCGCGCGGGGCTGCGCCCCAGCACAAGCGCGGCAAGGTTCATCATCGCCACCGCCTGCAAGGGACCATGCACGACCAAACCGCCGTAACCCTCGACGTTTCTTGCATAATCCGGTTCATAGTGGATGCGGTGGCCGTTGAAGGTCAGCGCGGAAAACCGAAACAGCAGCACGGGATCACTCGGCAGGTCCATGACCGCCACAGGCACCCCCAGATCCGCCGCAACAGGATAAACCATCGCCGCCTGCCCCGGCACAGGATCGGCGCGGTAGACCAGATCCTGCCGCTCTGACAGCCGCCGTTCCCCGCCCACAAAGTAATCCTGCCGCAATGAAACAAAGATCAGCGACCCGGTGGAGCCGGTCTTTTCGGTGATCGCCTCAATTCGGCTGTCGCGCGCCACCACATCCCCGGCGACCAAGGGCGCATCAAACACAATCTCGCCCCCCGCCCACATCCGGCGCGGCAAGGGCAAGGGCGGCAGCGCCATCCCCAGCCGGGGATGCCCGTCGCGGCCCAAGAGCGACGGGTCCAAAGCATCCGGGCAGAGCGTCCAGAACAGCCCGAGGGGCACCTCCGCCGGGGCCAAAAGACCGGGCAAGGTGGCGCGGAACTGGCCAATCAGCCGCTCTGACACCTCATCCTGACGCAGGCTTCCGCGCCCGATCCAGTCCTGAAACATGCCCGCCCCCTTATGGCTGCGGCCATTCGGGATCGACCAGCCCCATCGGGTAAGCGATGCTGAAATCCAACGGCGGCTGGATCACATATTTGCGGTCAAAGTCCAGCCACGGATAGGCGGCACCCGAGCGCACGATATAGGGCCAATCGGGATGCGCGAACAGCGGACGCCCCAGCGCCACCATATCCGCGCCACCCGTCAGCGCCGCCTCGGCCTGTGCGCCCTCGGCGATGCCGCCATTGGTGATGACGGGCTTGCCCGAGGCGCGTTTCAGCACCACCGGCATCGGGGTCGCATCGTTCGGGTCGCGGTTGTCCTGCCAGTTAAAGCTGGCCCAATGCAGCGCGTCATAGGCGCTGTCGGCCAAGGCCGCTCCCACAGCCTCGGCATAGGTCACCCCACCCGGCCAAGCGCCCATGAAATCATCCACCCCGTCTTGCGACAGGCGCAGGATCATCAACTTATCCGGCCCGATCGCGGCGCGGACTTTCTCGCCCACCAGCTTGGCAAAGCGGACGTTGTTTTCCGGGCTGCCGCCGAACTCATCCGTGCGCAGATTGGTTTTCGGCGTGATGAATTGCCAGATCAGATAGCCGTTGGCGCCATGCACCTCGACCCCATCTGCGCCCGCCTCAACGGCGCGCTTGGCACCGGCGGCAAAGCCATCGGCCACGGCATACAATTCGGCAACCGACAACTCCCGCGCCGGGGGGAAGGTCACTTTCGGCCAGTCGCCCGAAATGCCCCGGATGGTCTTTTCATTGTCGTTGTCGGTGTAGAGCGTCCAGCCGCCGCTTTGGGTGGCCGAAGCACTCACCCCCGGCTCCCCGCCAAGCGTGCGCGGATCACAGACGCGACCGCCGTGCATCAACTGGATGACGATCTTCGCGCCATTGTCATGCACCGCGTCACAGACCTTTTTCCAGCCCGCCACATGCGCGGCATTGGCGATACCGGGTTGCGACAGGTATGCCCGCGATTGGAACGCGTCCTGTTCATAGGTGCCCTCGCTGATGATCAGCCCGGCCGTGGC
>NKIT01000194.1 GCA_002256185.1 Rhodobacteraceae bacterium PARR1
CCAACGTTGGCGGGTTTGGGGTTGCAGGTCCGCGGGCAGCAGCACGCCGACCGATTGCCCCGCCCCGTGAAACCCCGGCGTCACGCTGGCAATCCGGCCCCCGTCCAGCGTCACGGTGACATCGCGTTGCCATCCCGAGGCGGTCAGGGCGTGGCGTGCGTGCAGAGTGGTCATCGGAAACCTCGGCTTGACTTGCAGTATTATGTCTAGACATATTAGCGACGCACCCAGACATAAGGCAAGCGGAATGACGATTCTCCTGACCGGCCTCACGGCAGCGACGATGCGCGGCGGCTACGGCCTGATCCACGATGCCGCGATTGCGTTGGACGATGGCAGGATCGCATGGGTCGGGGCTATGGCGGACCTACCCGAAGCCTATCGCCTTTTGGACCGCCACGACTTGGGCGGCCGCCTTGTGACTCCCGGCCTCATTGATTGTCACACCCACATCGTCTTTGCCGGCCACCGCGCGGCAGAGTTTGAAATGCGCCTGCAAGGGGCCAGCTATGAGGAAATCGCCCGTGCCGGCGGCGGCATCCTCTCCACCGTCACCGCCACCCGCGCGGCGGATCAGGCGGCCTTGACCGCCGCCGCCTTGCGCCGCCTGACTGCGATGCGCCGCACCGGGACCACGACCATTGAGGTGAAATCCGGCTACGGCCTGACCGTGGCGGATGAGGTGAAACTGCTCCGCGCCGCCCGCGCCTTGGCGGGCCTTTCCCCGGTGACGATCCGCACCACCCACCTTGCCGCCCATGCCATCCCGCCCGAATTCAAGGGCCGCGCCGATGACTATATCGATCAGGTCGCCATCCCGTCCCTGCACGCCGCCCATGCCGAAGGTCTGGTCGATGCGGTGGATGCGTTTTGCGAAGGCATCGCCTTTTCGCCCGATCAGGTTGCGCGTTTGTTCAACGCAGCCAGTGCCTTGGGCTTGCCAGTTAAACTGCATGCGGAACAGCTTTCCGACTTGAACGGTGCCGCCCTCGCCGCGCGGCATAACGCACTGTCGGCGGATCATCTGGAATACCTTTCGCCCACAGGCGTGGCGGCGATGGCAAAGGCCGGGACCGTGGCGGTGATCCTGCCGGGGGCGTTTTATACCCTGCGCGAGACGCAGGCCCCGCCGATTGCCGCCTTGCGCGCTGCGGGCGTGCCGATGGCGGTGGCCACCGATTGCAACCCCGGTTCGTCGCCGATGACCTCGCTGCCCTTGGCGATGAACATGGCCTGCACCCTGTTTCGCATGACCCCGCTTGAGGCGCTTTTGGGCACAACGACCCATGCCGCCCGCGCCTTGGGGTTGACCGACCGGGGCCAGATCGCCCCCGGCCTGCGCGCCGATCTGGCGGTGTGGGACGCGGACCACCCGGCGGAACTGTGCTATCCCATCGGGGCCGAGGCCCTGTCCCAGACCATCATCGGAGGTCGCCTTGACGCCTGAACCTGAAACCCTGATCCCCGGTGCCGTCACGCTGGCACAGCTAGAGCGGATTTATCGCACAGGCGCTGCGGTTACGCTGTACTCTTCAGCTCGTGCCGGCGTTGATCTTGCCGCCTCCCGCATCGCGGCGGCGGCGGCGGGTAGCGCGGCGGTTTACGGGGTGAATACCGGCTTTGGCAAGCTCGCGTCGATCAAGATCGCGGCGGAAGATACTGAAAAGCTTCAGAAAAACCTGATCCTGTCACATTGCTGTGGCGTGGGCGAGCCGATGCCGCGCGATGTGGCGCGGTTGATGATGGTGCTGAAACTCCTGTCGCTTGGTCGCGGGGCGTCGGGCGTGCGGTGGGACGTGATTGCGCTGTTGCAAGACATGCTCGCGCGTGGCGTCACCCCGATGATCCCGGCCCAAGGGTCGGTCGGTGCCTCGGGCGACCTTGCGCCCTTGGCCCACATGACCGCCGCGATGGTTGGCGCAGGTGAGGCTGAGGTGGATGGCATTGTGAAGCCCGCCGCCCAAGCGCTTGCTGAGGTTGGGCTTTCCCCAATCACGCTGGGCGCAAAAGAAGGGCTGGCGCTGATCAACGGCACGCAGTTTTCCACCGCCTACGCTTTGGTAGGTCTGTTCGACGGCTGGCGCAATGCCCGTGCGGCGCTGGTGATCTCTGCCTTGTCCACCGATGCGATCATGGGATCGACCGCGCCCCTGCACCCCGATATCCACGCCTTGCGTGGCCATACTGGACAGATTGAGGCGGCAGCGGTGATGCGCGCCCTGCTGGACGGGTCCGTGATCCGCGAAAGCCACCGCGAGGGCGATACGCGGGTGCAGGACCCCTATTGCATCCGCTGTCAGCCGCAAGTGACGGGGGCGGCGATGGATGTCTTGCGCCAAGCCGCGCGCACGCTGGAGATTGAGGCGAACGCTGCCACCGATAACCCACTGGTGCTGGCCGATGGGCAGATCGTCTCTGGTGGGAACTTTCACGCGGAACCCGTTGGTTTTGCAGCGGATATGATCGCACTCGCCTTGTCCGAGATTGGCGCGATTGCGCAGCGTAGGGTGGCCTTGATGGTCGATCCCGGCCTCAGTTTCGATCTGCCGCCGTTTCTGACGCCCAATCCCGGCCTGAACTCCGGCCTGATGATCGCCGAAGTGACGACCGCCGCTTTGATGAGCGAAAACAAACACTTGGCGCATCCAACTGTTACGGACAGCACGCCCACCTCGGCCAATCAAGAGGATCACGTCAGCATGGCTGCCCATGGGGCGCGGCGTCTGTCGCGGATGAACGTGAACCTGTCGCATATTCTGGGGATAGAGGCGCTGTGTGCTGCCCAAGGCGTGGAGTTCCGCGCGCCCTTGACCACATCCGCCCCCTTGGCCCGCGTGCTGGCGCGGTTGCGTCAGGATGTCGCCCGCTTGGGTGAGGATCGCTATCTCGCCCCTGATCTTGCCGTTGCAGGACAGCTTGTCGCCCAAGATGCGCTGTCAACTGCCACCGCTATCCCCTTGCCCAACTTGTGAGATTCGCCATGACCCGTCACAACACCCGCGACGTTTATCCCGCCACTGGCACTGAACTGACCGCCAAAAGCTGGCTGACAGAGGCGCCCTTGCGGATGCTGATGAACAACCTGCACCCCGATGTCGCCGAAAACCCGCATGAGCTGGTGGTTTACGGCGGTATCGGCCGCGCCGCGCGGACATGGGAGGATTTTGACCGCATCGTCGCCTCGCTTCGTGATCTTGAGGCGGATGAGACGCTTTTGGTCCAATCCGGCAAGCCAGTGGGCATTTTCCGCACCCATCCTGACGCGCCGCGTGTGTTGATCGCGAATTCCAACCTCGTGCCGAAATGGGCGACCTGGGATCATTTCAACGAACTCGACCGCAAGGGTCTGGCGATGTATGGCCAGATGACGGCGGGATCGTGGATTTACATTGGAACCCAAGGCATTGTGCAGGGAACCTATGAAACCTTCGCCGAGGCCGGGCGTCAGCATTACGGCGGGGATCTGACCGGGCGCTGGATTTTGACGGGCGGCTTGGGCGGTATGGGTGGCGCGCAGCCGCTTGCCGCCGTGATGGCCGGGGCCTGCTGTCTGGCTGTGGAGTGCGACGAGACGCGGATTGATTTTCGCATCCGCACGCGTTACTTGGACGCCAAGGCTAAGACATTGGATGAGGCGCTGGCCCTGATCGCGGACTGGACGGCGAAGGGTGAGGCGAAGTCGGTGGGGCTGCTCGGCAATGCCGCAGAGGTTTTCCCCGCGCTTTTTGCCCGGATGCAGGCGGGTGGTCCGCGTCCCGATATGGTGACGGACCAGACATCGGCCCATGATCCGCTGCATGGCTATCTGCCCTTGGGCTGGACGGTCGCCGAATGGCGCGCCAAGCAGGAAACCGACCCCAAGGCGGTGGAGGCTGCGGCGCGGTCATCCATGCGGGCGCATGTGGCGGCGATGGTGGATTTCTGGAATGCGGGCGTGCCGACGCTGGATTACGGCAATAACATCCGGCAGGTCGCGCAGGATGAGGGGTTGGAGAACGCCTTTGCCTTTCCCGGATTCGTGCCCGCCTATATCCGCCCACTGTTCTGCCGGGGGATCGGGCCGTTTCGTTGGTGTGCCCTGTCGGGCGATCCGGCGGACATCCATGCGACCGATGCGGCGATGAAACGGCTGTTCCCCGACAACGCCCATCTGCACCGCTGGCTGGACATGGCGCAGGAGCGGATTGCCTTCCAAGGCCTGCCCGCGCGGATTTGCTGGATTGGCCTAGGGGATCGGCATCGGGCGGGGCTGATGTTCAACGACATGGTGAAATCGGGTGAGTTGAAAGCACCGATCGTGATCGGGCGGGATCATTTGGACTCAGGCTCGGTCGCCAGTCCGAACCGCGAGACCGAGGCGATGCTGGATGGATCGGATGCGGTATCCGATTGGCCTCTTTTGAATGCGCTGTTGAACACGGCATCGGGCGCGACTTGGGTGTCGCTGCATCATGGCGGCGGGGTCGGCATGGGCTATTCACAACATTCGGGGATGGTGATCGTCGCCGATGGCACCGATGAGGCGGCAAAGCGGTTGGAGCGGGTGTTGTGGAATGACCCCGCGACGGGCGTGATGCGCCATGCCGATGCGGGCTATGACATCGCGCGGGATTGGGCGCGGGAACAGGGGCTGCGGTTGCCGGGGATTTTGGGGAACTAAAGGTAGAGGGCGCAAGGCAATACCAAACTCTCCGGGGGCAACTGTATTCTTCATGATGTGGCGTGTTTGAACTCCTGTGCGGATTTCATCATGGCGTTGAGGATGGTGAGGAGTTTGTGGGCTGTCGCGGGGAGG
>NKIT01000195.1 GCA_002256185.1 Rhodobacteraceae bacterium PARR1
GCAAAGGCAGCAGGAATTGCTGAACGCGCAGTGCCGACAGCACCGGTTCGGGCAAGGTGAGGGCGAGGAAGGCGCGGATCATCTTCGGGCCAGATGGCGCAGGCGGTCGGTGATCTCAGCCCGCAGTGGGCCTTCGCGCGGGGGGTCGAGCAGGGTGGTCAACATCGCCTCCGTCGGTGGCGGCCGCGCGCCGCCGTTCCACGACAGGCCGCGCAGCACATCGGCGGCAGCGTCGGGCAGGTGGTCGGGAATGTCAAACCCGGCCAGCGTGGCCCAAAGCGCGGTCCAGCAGCGGCCAACCGCCCACGGGTTATAGCCGCCGCCCCCCAGCAGCATGAGGCGCGGCGACAGGGGCCGGATCGCCCTGAGCGCCGCGACATAGGCATTGTTCGACAGCGACAGGCGCGACAGCGGGTCTTCCAGCAGGGCATCGGCCCCCGCTTGCAACACGATGGCCTGCGGCTTGAACGCGGCCAATCGGGGCAGGATCAGCCCGTCGAGGATGGCGCGAAATTCGGTGTCGTTCAGCCCGCGCGGCACCGGCATGTTGAAGGCCGACCCACCCGCCGTATCATCCAACGCACCGCTAAAGGGCCAGCGGTTTTCCTCATGCACCGAAATCATCCGCAGGTCGGGATCATTGGCAAAGGCGGGTTCCACGCCATCAGGGTGATGGGCATCGATGTCGACATAGGCCAGACGGCGCAGACCGTTGCGGCGCAGGGCCTGCAAGGCCAGCACCGGATCATTCAGATAGCAAAAGCCGTTGGCGCGGTCGGGCATGCCGTGATGCGTGCCGCCGCCGGGGACATGGATCGCGCCTGCTGGGGCATGGGCCAAAAGCTCTGCCGCCAGCATCACACCACCGGCACCTGTGGCGGGACGGTCGAACATCTCTGGAAACAGCGGGTTGGACAGCGTGCCCAAAGCATGCCGTTCGCGGGTGGCGGGGTCCACCGCCCCCTGATCCTGCGCGCGGTGCAGGGCGGCGATGTAATCGGCGGTGTGGAATGAGAGCAGTGCCGCAGGCTTTGCGCGCGGGCTGGTGCGATACATTCCCGGCGGCAACCAGTCCATCGCGCGGCAAAGGTCCATCACGGTTGACACGCGCGGCACCCGCAGGGGATGGGTCTTGCCGTAGCTGGACCCCCGGTAGATGTCAGAGCCAAAGAACAGCGGGCCGAGGATCGGTTCCGTCACTGGGTCACGGTTACTGCGTCAACAGCGGGGTGAACTTGCCCACGATGGCATTGGCGGTGGGATTGGTCATGGACCCCCATGTTCCCAGAACCTCTCCCTCTGCGCCCAGCAACACCTTGTTGAAGTTCCATCCCGGCACGAAACCATGCTCTGCCGCCAGCCATGCGTAAAAGGGATGCGCCTCTGCCCCGGTGACATGGGTGATGTCGGTCATCGGGATGGTCAGATCGAAGTTCGCGGCGCAGTATTCCTTCACCTCTGCCCCAGAGGCGAGTTCTTGGTTGAAGTCATCTGACGGCACTGCCAGCACGACCAGACCCTGTGCTGAATACGTGTCGTGCAGCGCCTGCAAATCATCAAACTGCGGTGCAAACCCGCAAAGCGAGGCGGTGTTGACCACCAGAACAGGGCGGCCCTTGAAATCATCCAGATCAATCGTCCCGCCATCGACCGAGGCGAATTCATACCCCGCAAGCGCCGGGCTTGCAGCCAGAAGCGTGGTCAGGATCAACGCGGCGGTTTGGGTGCGGGTCATGGCGGCCTCTGACAATGTGGGCGATAAGGGGGATGTAGCCCCCCGATCGCCGGGGTCAAACGGCAAGGGCACGCGCGTTTTCGGGAATTCATGCCTAAACTTTCAGCACAATCACGTAAAGCAGTCCCGTGGCACTGGAACTTCACCGCAGGCACGCCCATTGTTGACACTAGCAGTATGGCACTGGCCCCAAGACCACGAGCCATAGGACGATGAGCACAGGCCGCCGGATGAAACGCAGCAAACAAGACCAGTTCATCGCCGATGGCGATGCAACGCGCAGCCAATATGGCGCGCTGTGCTGGCGTGCGCATCGCGGGCAGATCGAGGTGCTTTTGATCACAAGCCGCGATACCGGGCGCTGGGTCATCCCCAAGGGTTGGCCCATGGCAGAATTGTCGCCCAACATCGCCGCCGCACAAGAGGCGTGGGAAGAGGCCGGGGTCAGCGGCAGGGTGTCAGACCGGCCTTTCGGCATCTATGCCTATGACAAGATCGTGAAACTGGGGCATTCCCTGCCCTGCGCCGTCGCGGTCTATCCGTTGCGCGTGGACCGTTTGGCGGTCGAATTCCCCGAGCGCCATGAACGGCGGCGCAAATGGTTTGCCGTGGCAAAGGCCGCACGCAAGGTGGCTGAGCCCGAATTGCGCGCGATCTTCCTGACACTGGCCGAAGACCCCGCCTTGTTGCTGGGCGCGCCAGATGGCCCAGACGGACCTGCAGCGTGACGACAGGACGGCACCGCGTGCAGCCATGATCCGAAACGCTGTCTTGAAATCGCCGTCAGGCTGGTTAGGTGTTGGGAATGGCCTATGCCCACAAGCCTGCCTGCACCCACGGTAACCGCACAATGATCCGCTACGCCCTGTCCTGCAAAGATGGCCATGCTTTTGAAAGCTGGTTCAAATCCGCCTCGGCCTTTGATGGCTTGGCGGCGGCTGGACATGTGGAATGCCCGGTCTGCGGCACGGCAGAGGTGACCAAGTCGCTGATGGCCCCGGCCGTCACGCAGGCCGCAAAGCCTGCGATCCCGACACTGGCCGAACCCGCCACTCCGATGGAGGCAGCGATGCGCGCCCTGCGCCGTCAGGTCGAAGAAAACAGCGAATATGTCGGCGTGAACTTCGTCACCGAAGCCCGCCGCATCCATGAAGGTGAGACGCCGGAACGCGCGATCTATGGCGAAGCCCGCCCCGAAGAGGCAAAGCTCCTGATCGAAGACGGCATCCCCATCGCGCCCTTGCCATTCTTTCCGGTGCGAAAGACGAATTGATCGTTTCGCTTTCGGGAACAGTCGCGCGCCGATGCGCAGATTGTGCACCAATGCGCCACAATCCTGCCGCAATCTCTTTCTAGCCTCTAAACCTGAGGAATATGATGGTCAGAAGTGCGGCAAAAGCCGCCACGGCCTTCAGGAACGAGTGGTGGTAGCGATGTCCGACAGCTTGTGCCGTCTTTACGAACCCATTGCAGCGGGTCAATCGATGCGCCCTGCTGCCAGTGCCCTGCTGGATCGGGCAGCACAGGTGTTCGGAACCTCGGTTCTGGCCTGTTTTTCCCGTGGTATGCAACTTGAGACTGACCGGGGCATGATCCCCGTGGAAGAGATCGAGGAGGAGAGCCTCGTTCGCACGCTGGACAATGGGTTGCAGCCGGTCCGGCGTGTGCTGTCGAAAAGGGTGGAGGGTCTTGGCGCATTGGCCCCGGTGGTGTTCCGGGCAGGTGTGCTGGGCAATGTGCGCGATCTTGTCGTCTCGCCGCACCACCGCGTCCTGATGTCGGGCTGGCAGGCAGAGCTTGTGGCAGGGTGCCCCGAAGCGCTGGTCATGGCCAAGGACGTAGTGAACGGTCGGACGGTCCTTCGCCTGCCCATGGCGGAGGTGGAGTATTTCCACCTCCTTTTCGACCGACATGAAATCGTTTTTGCCGAAGGCGCCGCGACCGAAAGCTATCATCCGCTTTTGCCGGATTCGCATATCCGCGCGCCAGAAACGCAGGCAGAGATGCAGGCGTTGTTCCCCGAACTTGCGGTTGAGGTGGCGCTGTTCGGCCCTGCCGTGCGCCCGACCCTTACCCCGGCAGAGGCGATGCTGTTCCGGCTGTGATGCCGGAACAGGCGATCTACGGATCGGCCTTCAGATCTGCTTTTCGGGCATCTGCACGCGCAGACCGTCCAACGCATCCGACACCTTGAGCTGACAGGTCAGACGCGACCGGACTGGATCAGGATTCCACGCGAAATCCAGCATGTCGGTTTCCATCGAATCCTTTTTGGGCAGACGGTCCACCCATGTCGGATCGATATAGACGTGGCAGGTCGAACAGGCGCAGGCCCCGCCACAATCGGCCTCGATGCCGGGAATGCCGTTGTCGCGCGCGCCTTCCATGACGGTCAGGCCGGTCGCGACCTCAATGACATGTTCTTTGCCGCCGTGTTCCACATAGGTGATTTTCGCCATATCGCTCTCTGCCTGTCCTGTCAGTAGGGTCGCACCCCAGCGCTTCGGACATAAGGCAGTTTCACCGGCTTTGCCAGTCCTGCCCGCTTTGGCCGTCCTGACGCGGGGGCATGGGCTTGCCGGATCGGGATATATGTTCTATCTTTGTTCTCATGTCACGCTCCCCCATCGCCCCCCAAGACCCCACCCCGCGCAGCCTGCAAAGCTGGATGGTTCCGACCGCCCGGCCCGGCACTTGGCCGCGCCCGCCATCGGCGTTGGTGGCGGCGCGGTTGGACGAACCGCCCGGCGGGGCGCAGGTCTGCGTGGCGGGTCTGGTGCTGGTGCGCCAACGCCCCGGCACGGCCAAGGGCGTGATCTTCGTCACGCTGGAGGATGAGACCGGCACCTGCAACGTCGTGGTCTGGGCCAAGGTCTATGAACGCTTTCGCCGCGCCGTGATCGCAGGCCGCATGCTGCGGGTCACAGGCCGGGTGCAGCGCGACTGCGGTGTGGTGCATGTGGTGGCCGAACGGATCGAGGATATTTCCCACATGCTGGACCATCTCTTGGAACCCGGCTTTCGCCCCGATGGCGTGCGCG
>NKIT01000196.1 GCA_002256185.1 Rhodobacteraceae bacterium PARR1
GCGGGAGCGAGGCTGAGGCCGCGATGCTGGGCCAACCGGTTTCCATGCTGATCCCCGAAGTCGTCGGCTTCAAGCTGACCGGCGCGATGATGGAGGGCACCACGGCCACCGATCTGGTGCTGAAGGTCGTGCAGATGCTGCGCAAACATGGCGTGGTGAACAAGTTCGTCGAATTCTACGGCGAGGGCTTGGATCACCTGCCCTTGGCCGACCGCGCGACCATCGCCAACATGGCCCCGGAATATGGCGCGACCTGTGGCTTCTTCCCGATTGACGCCGAGACCATCCGCTATCTGCGCGGCACCGGCCGGGATGAGGCGCGGATTGCGCTGGTCGAAGCCTATGCCAAGGCAAATGGCATGTGGCGCGATGCGGGCTATGATCCGATCTACACCTCGACCCTGCATCTGGACATGGGCACCATCGTGCCGGCCATCTCTGGCCCCAAGCGCCCGCAGGATTTCCTGCCGCTGACCGATGCGAAAGCCAGCTTTGCCAAAGAGATGGACGCGTCGTTCAAGCGTCCGCTTGGCACGGAAGTGGCCGTGAAGGGTCAGGATTACACCATGTCCTCGGGCAAGGTGGTGATTGCCTCGATCACCTCCTGCACCAACACCTCAAACCCCTACGTCATGATCGGCGCGGGTCTGGTGGCGCGCAAGGCTCGGGCTTTGGGCCTGAAATCCAAGCCGTGGGTGAAAACCTCGCTCGCCCCCGGATCGCAGGTGGTGTCGGAATATCTGAACGCCGCTGGCCTGCAAGAAGACCTTGATGCCGTGGGCTTCAACCTTGTCGGCTATGGCTGCACCACCTGTATCGGCAACTCTGGCCCGCTGGACCCCGCAATTTCGGCAGCAATTGCCGAAGGCGATCTGGTGGCGACCGCCGTGCTGTCGGGCAACCGCAACTTCGAGGGCCGCATCAGCCCCGACGTCCGCGCCAACTACCTTGCCTCGCCGCCGCTGGTTGTCGCCTATGCGCTGGCGGGCGACATGAACATTGATCTGACGACCGAACCCTTGGGCATGGGCACCGAAGGTCCTGTCTACCTCAAGGACATCTGGCCGACGAACAAGGAAATCGCTGATCTGGTCCACGCCACGGTGACCCGCGAAGCCTTCCTGAAGAAATACGCCGATGTGTTCAAGGGCGACGAAAAGTGGCAGGGCGTCCAGATCACCGAAGCAGAAACCTACGACTGGCCCGCAGAGTCGACCTATATCCAGAATCCGCCCTATTTCCGTGGCATGGCGGCGACGCCCGGCACGATCAAGAACATCACCGGCGCGCGTGTTCTGGCGCTGCTGGGTGACATGATCACCACCGACCACATCAGCCCGGCGGGCAGCTTCAAGGCCACCACCCCGGCAGGCAAATACCTGACCGAGCGTGGGGTGCCGGTGTCCGAGTTCAACTCTTACGGGGCCCGTCGTGGCAACCATGAGGTGATGATGCGCGGCACCTTCGCCAATATCCGCATCAAGAACGAGATGCTGGATGGCGTTGAAGGCGGCTACACCAAAGGGCCGGACGGGGCGCAAACCTCGATCTTCGACGCCTCGATGGCCTATCAGGCGGCGGGCACGCCTTTGGTCATCTTTGGTGGCATCGAATATGGCGCAGGCTCCAGCCGCGACTGGGCGGCCAAGGGCACGGCGCTTCTGGGCGTCAGGGCGGTGATCGCCGAGTCGTTTGAACGTATCCACCGCTCCAACCTCGTCGGCATGGGCGTCATCCCGTTCGAATTCACCGGCGGCGACACGCGCAAATCGCTGGGCCTGAAGGGCGATGAGGTCGTCAGCATCCAGGGGCTGGAAGGCGATCTGAAACCGCTGTCGCTGATCCCCTGCACGATCGCCTATGCGGATGGCACCACCAAGACGATCCAGATCAAGTGCCGCATCGATACCGAGATCGAGATCGAATACGTCGAACATGGCGGCGTGCTGCATTACGTGCTGCGCGACCTCGCCTCGGCGTGATCCGGGCCTGAACAGCAAAAAGCCCCGGTCGCAGGACCGGGGCTTTTTCATGCGCAGCGTCGCTGCGGGATCAGCCCACGGGAAAGGCGGGCAAATGCCCTTCGATCTTGCGCCGACCGAACAGACCGGTGCCATGGTTCTCATAGCTCCACGCTGCGGCGCGGATGCAGGGCACGGCATAGCCATCGGGGCCTTCGGGTTCCATGATGCCAAAGACCGTCACGGTCAGTTCCGGCTCGTAGCGTTTACCGCACGCAATAAGCCCCGCACCTGCAGGTCGGACGTCCAGAAACAACTGCCCCAGTCCGGTATGAAACTCCCGCGCCCGCGTGCCAGCAAAGCACACCAACACGCCGATGCCACCCATGCAGCCCTCAATGGCGACCATGCCATCAAAAATCAGCCGCGAGTTCAAACTGCTGGTCGAGATTTCAAAGGCATCAAGACGCCGATTGCGGAACAGTTCATCATCCGCTTCATAGCGATGAAACGGCAAGGACTGACCGTCCGTCAGCGGGATGACTTTCGTGAATTCGATGGCCATGCGCTACCTCATGCCAAAATTCCCGGTTTGGCCCACCTTTCCCCGCCGCAGGGGTATCTAAGGGTGGGTTTCTCCGCCTGTATACCTAAAGAATACGTATAAAGTTTGCAGCCTGTGAACACCTTTGCCACTGCCAGAGGCATGGAGCAGGTATATGCTTTAGGATAGGTCGGCGTCAATTACTCTGCGCGGCAAGCGCTGTTTCCAATTCGGGAACAAACCGGGTCTCATAATCGGTGCCAACCAACGGACCGACAAAGCGAAACAGCACTGTGCCATCCCCACCGATGATAAAGGTCTCGGGCGGGGCGGTGACGCCCCATTCCACCCGGTTGCGGCCTTTTGGATCAGCCGCGATGGCGAAGAAGGGGTTCCCATCTTCGGCCAGATACCCCAGCGCCTTGTCGGCATCATCCATCATGTTGATGCCCGCCACACGCACACCATCCGCCGCCATCTTTTTCAGAACGGGATGTTCGGCCCGGCAGGGCGGGCACCAGCTTGCCCAGAAGTTCACCACCGTCACCTTGCCATCGCGCAGCATGGCATCGGTCAACATGGGCAGATCGCCCAGCGGGTCGGTCGGCACTACGGGGGCCGCCTTGCCGATAAAGACCGAGGGCAGTTCAGACGGGTTGTCGCGCTGCATCCCCGTATAGAACAGGCCCGCCAGCCCCAGAAACAACACCGGCGGCACCGCCATCAACCATTTAGCCATCGTTCTTCCCCTGCCGCGCCTCAACCTCGGCCAAGCTGCGCTTCATGCGGCGGCCCTGCCACCAGCTCAGCCCCACGATGGCGACCAAAAGCGCCAAGGTCGCGCCGTAAGAGGACAGCACCGAAACCGCGTATTTCCCCAGATCGGGCATCATGCCAAACGCTCCCGCGACAGCAGCGCCGACAGACGGCGCGCCCGAATTTCCGTCCGTGTCCGCACGAGCACCAGCGCCACGAAGAGCAGCACAAACCCCGCGATACAGACCAGAAGCGGCAGCCAGAACACATCTGCCACATTCTCCTTCTTGTCCATCGACAAGGACGCGCCCTGATGCAACCCCTGATTCCAGAACAGCACCGCATAGCGCGAGAGCAGCGCAAAGACCGACCCGACCAGACACAGCACGGCCGTCAGGTCCGCCGCCGTATCAGGGTCTTCGATCGCCGCCCAAAGCGCGATGTAGCCCATGTAAAACAGCGTCAGGATCAGAAAAGACGTCAGGCGCGGGTCCCAGGCCCACCATGTCCCCCACATCGGCTGACCCCAAAGCGCCCCGGTCACCAGCGCGATGACGGTAAAGGTCAGCCCGACAGGCGCCGCCGCCTTGGCCGCGAGTGCCGAGACATGGTGCCGCCGCACCAGCCAGATCAGGCTTGTGACCAGCATCATCACCCAGGCATTGATCGCCATCATCGCGGCGGGCACATGCAGGTAGATGATCTTGACCGTCGATCCCTGCTTGTAATCGTCAGGTGTGAGAAAGAACCCCCAGACCAGCCCCACCAGCAGGCATATCCCCGCCAGCCCAGCCACAAAAGGCAGGACGACAGCAGAGGTCTGCATGAACTTCTTCGGATTGGCATATTCCCAGATCGACATGGGGCCCCTCTTACGTGCTTCCAAAACCGCCGTCACGTCACGTTTGTGCCAGCTTGACCACCCGACTTAGCGCAGATTGATGCGGATCGCAGCCGCCGCGGCAAAGGGCAGCAGCGCCACCGCCCCCAGCGTGATCCCCGCCATCAGGACCAGCGGCGTCGTGCCGTCCAGCCCCGCAGCACCCCGCTTCACCGCCTCGGCCCCGAAGATCAGCGTCGGCACATACAGCGGCAACACCAGCAGCGACAAGAGCAGCCCGCCCCGCTTGACCCCCACGGTCAGCGCCGCGCCAAAGGCCCCGATCACCGACAGCGCCGGTGTGCCAAGCGCCAGCGCCGCCACCAGCCACGGATAGCCCTGCCCCGGCAAGAACAGCAACACCCCCAACAGCGGCGAGGCCAGCGTCAACGGCAGCCCCGTCACCAGCCAATGCGCGACGGCCTTCAGCGCCACCACCACCTCCAGCGGCATGGGCGCGGTGGCGAGCAGATCCAGCGACCCATCCTCGACATCCAGTGCAAACAAGCGGTCAAGCGACAGCAAACAGGCCAGCAGCGCCCCGACCCACAAAATCCCCGGCGCGATGCGTGCCAGAACATCCCCCTCTGGCCCGACGCCCAAAGGCACCAGCACCGC
>NKIT01000197.1 GCA_002256185.1 Rhodobacteraceae bacterium PARR1
GTTCGGGGACGGCGCCTTCGTCCTTCCACTTCTTGACCATGCGCGGCGTGACTTTTTCGCCTGCCTTCAAGATCACCTCGCCCGTGGCGGCATCGACCAGATCATAGGTCGGACGCGTGCCGGAAACGCGGTTCGGGAAGAACTTGGTCACCCAGCCCTTGTTCTTCACGTGCTTGAACATCACGGTGTCGTAGTAGGAATCCATGATCCCTTCCTGATCCATGCCAAGGGCATAAAGCAGGGTGGTCACCGGCAGTTTGCGGCGACGGTCGATGCGCGCGAACACGATGTCCTTGGCGTCGAATTCGAAATCCAGCCACGACCCGCGATAGGGAATGATCCGGCAGGCAAACAACAGTTTGCCCGACGAATGGGTCTTGCCCTTGTCGTGGTCAAAGAACACGCCGGGCGACCGGTGCATCTGGCTGACGATCACGCGTTCGGTGCCGTTCACGATGAACGTGCCGTTCGGCGTCATCAGGGGCATGTCGCCCATGTAAACGTCTTGCTCTTTGATGTCCTTGACCGACCGTGCCCCGGTGGTTTCGTCGACATCAAACACGATCAGACGCAGCGTCACCTTCAGGGGTGCCGCATAGGTCAGATCGCGCTGCATGCATTCGTCAACGTCATACTTCGGCTTTTCCAGTTCGTATTTCACGAACTCCAGAACCGCAGTCTCGTTGAAGTCCTTGATCGGGAACACCGATTGGAACGTGCCCTGAATCCCTTCGCCGTCAGACGGCTTCAGCCCGTCACCGGACCGCAGGAACAGGTCGTAAGAGGATTTCTGAACCTCAATGAGGTTCGGCATCTCAAGGACTTCACGGATCTTGCCATAGTAGCGGCGGATGCGTTTCTGGCCAACGTAAGCTTGCGCCATGCTCGTCGTCACCTTTTTCTCGTGTCGCAGGGGCGTCTCCGTCGGGGCCACGGAAGCGCCACTTGGCGATAAGGGTGCTAAGGTTCCATTCATGCCCCCCGTCCCACCGGAAGGCTCCCGAACCTTGAACCACGCCTTGAAAGCAGCACCGCGCGGATGCGGCTTTCAAGACAGGTTCGGCTGGGCCAGGGAAATCCCCGACCCAGCCTAAAAGTTTATCGTTCGGATGCGCAGGGCATCCTGTCCGATTACTTCAGTTCAACCTTGGCGCCAGCGGCTTCCAGGGTCTTCTTGAAGCCTTCAGCGTCAGCTTTCGAGACGCCTTCCTTCACTTTGCCACCGGCTTCAACCAGATCCTTGGCTTCTTTCAGGCCCAGACCGGTGATCGTGCGGACTTCTTTGATCACGTTGATCTTGTTCGGGCCGGCTTCGGTCAGGACGACGTCGAATTCGGTCTTTTCTTCCACTGCTTCCGCAGCAGCAGCCGGAGCAGCAGCCATCATGACGGCGCCACCGGCTGCCGGCTCGATGCCATACTTGTCCTTCAGGATGTTCTTCAGTTCGACAGCCTGAAGAAGGGTCAGACCAACGATGTCTTCGGCGAGTTTGTTCAGATCAGCCATTTTGCTCATTCCGTTCGATTAAGATGGTTCCAACGCAGCGGGGGTCAACCCACGCGGGTGAAGATCAGGCGGCTGCCTTTTCCTCGATGGTTGTCAGGATGCTCGCGATGTTCGAAGCAGGCGCGCCAATCGCACCAGCGATGTTCGAAGCCGGAGCGCCAATGCAGCCGACGATCTGAGCGATAAGCTCTTCGCGCGACGGCATCGAGGCCACGGTTTTGACACCGGCCGGGTCGAGAACCTCACTGCCCATGGCCCCGCCAAGGATGACGAACTTGTCGTTCGTCTTGGCATAGGCCTCAGAGACCTTGGCCGCAGCCACGGGGTCTTCTGAATAGGCAAGCATGGTCATGCCCGAAAGGATATCCGCCATCTTGGCCGACGACTTACCTTCCAGGGCGATCTTGGCGAGCGTGTTCTTGGCAACGCGAACGGACCCACCTACTTCGCGCATTTTTGCGCGCAGGTCCTGCATCTGTTTAACCGTCATTCCCGCGTAGTGGGCGACCACTACAACGCCAGAGCTTGCGAAGATCTGGCCGAGTTCCTCGACCACTTTCTCTTTCTGGGCTCTATCCACAGTTTCACTCCAAGGTTGGGGGTTTCCCCCCGGCTCATGTAAGCTGGTCCGAAAACCAGCATTCGGGTCCGTTTCAGGGTTCCGAGAGCCAAGACCACCGGAAGGGTGGTGATTGATCCGTTCCCCATCTCAGGCAGGACAATTAAGGGGTTACCCCCACCCACCGTCTCGGACAGGACAGGGCCAGTTGCATGGCCCTGTCATCCCTTGGCCCATGCGGGCCGCAGGAATTCTCAGTTGGCGGTTGCCGAGGACAGGTCCACCGACACGCCCGGTCCCATCGTCGACGACAACGAGACTTTGCGCAGGTAGGCACCCTTGGCACCGGTCGGCTTGGCGCGCGACACAGCGTCGACAAAGGCGCGGATGTTCTGCGCCAGTTTGTCAGCGTCGAACGACACCTTGCCCACGCCTGCGTGGATCACGCCGGCTTTTTCGACCTTGAACTGGACTTCGCCGCCCTTGGCCGCTTCGACCGCAGTCTTGACGTCCATGGTCACGGTGCCAACCTTCGGGTTCGGCATCAGGTTGCGCGGGCCGAGGATCTTGCCCAGACGGCCGACCAGCGGCATCAGATCCGGCGTTGCGATGCAACGGTCGAATTCGATCTTGCCGGACTGGATGGTTTCCATCAGGTCTTCCGCACCGACGATATCGGCACCAGCAGCGCGGGCTTCATCAGCCTTGGCACCACGGGCGAACACGGCGACGCGGACGGTTTTGCCCGTGCCGTTCGGCAGCTGGACCACACCGCGGACCATCTGGTCGGCGTGGCGCGGGTCGACGCCGAGGTTCAGCGCGACTTCGAGCGATTCGTCGAACTTGGTGCGCTTGAGGTCCTTGAGAAGCTGGATCGCTTCATCAATGCCATAGAGCTTCTGGTTGTCACCCAGCTTTTCGGCGAGGGCCTTCTGGTTCTTGGTCGTCTTCATCGGATCAACCCTCCACCTGCAGGCCCATGGCGCGAGCAGCCGAGGATGATCTTCATCGCGGCTTCGATCGAGTTCGCGTTCAGGTCTTTCATCTTGGTTTCGGCGATCTTGCGGATCTGCGCGACGGAAACGGTGCCCGCCACTTCACGACCCGGCTTGGCCGAACCCTTGGCGCGGTTCCGCTTGCCGACCTGCGGCAGACCAGCCGCCGATTTCAGCAGGAACGACGCGGGTGCCGTTTTCAGTTCAAGGCTGAAAGACTTGTCCTGATAATAGGTGATGATGACCGGCGTCGGGGTGCCCGGCGCGATCTCAGCGGTCTTCGCGTTGAATTCCTTCACGAAGGCCATGATGTTCAGGCCGCGCTGACCCAGTGCCGGGCCGACTGGCGGCGACGGGTTGGCCTGCTGGGCCTTCACTTGCAGCTTGAGGCTGCCGATAATCTTCTTGGCCATCTGGCCGTCTCCTTATGTTCACAGCACCCCGAAAGATGCGGTTTAGTGGTGCGGTCCGTCACCCCGAAACGGGGCGCTCGCCTCCCACGCGCAGCACTCAGATCCCCTTGGAGACCTGCGTGAATTCCAATTCGACCGGCGTCGCGCGGCCAAAGATCGACACCGACACCTTCAGGCGGCTGTGATCTTCGTCCACTTCTTCCACCATGCCGTCGAACCCTTCGAACGGACCGTCGGTGACCTTGACCCGTTCGCCAATGTCGAAACGGATCAGGTTGCGCGGCGCGGCTTCGCCTTCTTCGACGCGGTTCAGGATGCCGTTCACTTCGGCATCGCGCATCGGCATCGGCTTGCCCTGCGGACCAAGGAACCCGGTCACGCGGTTGATCGACGAAATCAGGTGGTAGCCACGGTTGGACATTTCCATCCGCACCAACACATAGCCCGGCATGAAGCGACGCTCAGACGTGACCTTCTTGCCACGGCGAACTTCGATCACCTCTTCGGTCGGAACCAGCACTTCGTCGATCTCTTCCTGAAGACCGGCTTCGGCGACGGCGGTCTTGATCTGTTCGGCCACTTTCTTCTCGAAATTCGAGAGAACGCTCACCGAATACCAGCGCTTCGCCATGCCAACTTCCACCTTGTTTGCCGGGCGGGCCCGGTTTCTGTCATCGTATCACGCAGACGTCACGCCCGCGTAGTAGAACAAAAAACAGCGCGCAACCGAATCGCTGCGCGCCCATGTTTCCTGAACCTGCGGGGAAATACCCCCCCATGGCCGAAAACTCAAGCCACAATCGGGACATGCTTGGTCCAAAGGCTCTGGACCAAAGGGGGACGACGCGCGCCGCCCGCCCCGCGTTTCGTGGCATCAGCCCAGAATCTGCGCCAGCCCGAAGCGGATCGCCATATCAACCAGCGAAAAGAACACTGCCGTCAGCGCCGCCATGATGAAGACCATGATCGTGGTCAACACCACCTCACGCCGGGTGGGCCAGACGACCTTGGCAACTTCGCCACGCACCTGCTGGATAAACTGAAGAGGGTTGGTCTTGGCCATGGTCATTCATTTCCGCGTCTGGATACGCCGCCGCAGATACGCGCAACCGGCCCCGGTTTCAAGGGCACAGACACGATGTCACTGTTGCGGAAGATTGGCTTGGCAGGAGTTGGGGGACTCGAACCCACGACCCTCGGTTTTGGAGACCGATGCTCTACCAACTGAGCTAAACTCCTAAGCCTGCGAAAGGGATTACGGCAAGCGCGGGGG
>NKIT01000198.1 GCA_002256185.1 Rhodobacteraceae bacterium PARR1
GCTTTTGCTGGCGGTGTTCGGATTGGGCGTGGATTACATCTTTTCCGCCCTCGCGCCGTCGATCCTGTGGCTGTTCGTGGGCCGGGCGATCGCGGGGATGTGCGGGGCAAGTTGGGTGATCGCCAACGCCTATATCGCCGACATCACCGCGCCCGAGGATCGCGCCAAGGCCTTCGGCCTGATGGGCGCGGCCTTTGGCGTGGGTTTCGTGATCGGTCCGGCCATCGGCGGGCTGCTTGGCGAGTTCGGCCCCCGCGTGCCGTTCTATGTCGCGGCAGGGGTGTCGATCCTGAATTTCATCTACGGTTGGTTCGTGTTGCCCGAAACGCTGGCCCCCGAAAACCGCCGCAGGTTTGAATGGCGGCGGGCCAATCCCTTTGGCGCCTTTGCCGTGTTCCGGCGCTATCCCGGCGTCTTGCCGCTTTGTGCGGTGTTGTTTCTGTTTTTCTTTTCATCCTCTGTCTATCCGGCGATCTGGCCCTTCTGGGGCATCGCAAAGTTCGGTTGGTCCGAGGCGATGGTGGGTGCCACGCTGGCCGTCTTTGGCCTGATCATGGCGGGGTTTCAGGGGGGCCTGTCCGGTCCGGCAGTGAAGCGATTTGGCGAACATCGGGTGGTGCTGATCGGCCTGTGCTGTGCGGTTGTGGCGGCGGCAGGATACGGGCTGGTGGGGTCGCTGACGGCGGTGGTGATCCTGATGCTGGTGCATGGTCCCGAAGGTTTCGTGCATCCGATGCTGACGGCGATGATGTCCAAAGTCGTGCCTGATGACGCGCAAGGGGAGTTGCAGGGCGGGCTTTCGGCCATCACCAATGTCGCGATGTTGGTAGGGACGGTGTTTTTCAGCCAAGTCTTTGGCTATTTCATGCGCGAGGATGCCGCATGGCGCACGCCGGACGCCGCCTTTTACATC
Organism: Rhodobacteraceae bacterium PARR1; assembly: GCA_002256185.1. GTDB lineage: Bacteria > Pseudomonadota > Alphaproteobacteria > Rhodobacterales > Rhodobacteraceae > Paragemmobacter. The sequence continues at coordinate 914 of NKIT01000198.1, forward strand.
GCCGCAGGTGGGTTGGGGCTGGCGCTTCTGGCCTTTGTCATGCTCACGCGGCGGGAGGATCATTGATGGAGCGTTTCAGCGGATCGTTCACCCAGCAAGAACCCATCCCGGACGCGGGGATCGAGGCGGCGGTTGGCGTGCTGCGCTCTGGCCGGTTGCACCGCTACAACACCGCGCCGGGTGAGGTGGCCGAGACGGTGTTGTTGGAGGAAGAATTCGCCGCCCTGACCGGGGCGAGGTATTGCCTTGCCGTGGCCTCTGGCGGCTATGCCTTGGGCTGTGCCTTGCGCGCCGTGGGGGTGGAACCGGGGCAGCCCGTTCTGACGAATGCCTTCACACTCGCCCCTGTGCCGGGGTCCATCGCAGCCATCGGTGCGCGGCCGATCTTTGTCGAAACCACCGAAAACCTGACGCTGGATTTCGACGATCTGGCGGCCAAGGCGCAATCCACCGGGGCGCGTGTGCTGATGCTGTCGCACATGCGCGGGCATCAGTGCGACATGGAGGCGCTGGTGATGCTGTGCGACCGTCTGGGCGTCACAATCGTCGAGGATTGCGCCCATACCATGGGGGCTTCGTGGAACGGCGTGGCCTCGGGCCGTCACGGTCTGGTGGGCGGCTATTCCATGCAGACCTACAAGCACATCAATTCCGGTGAAGGCGGTTTTCTGATCACCGACGATGCCGAGGTCGCGGCCAAGGCGATCCTGCTGTCAGGCTCTTACATGCTTTACGGCAAGCACCGCGCTGCCCCACCCGAAGAGGTGTTTCAGCGGATACGTCTACAGGTTCCCAATGTCTCGGGCCGGATGGACAACCTGCGCGCGGCGATCCTGCGCCCGCAATTGCCCTTGCTGGCCGACCGTGTGGCGCGGTGGGAGGCGCGGTATCGGCGTCTTGAGGCGGGATTGGCCGGGACGGCGGGTCTGGTGCTGACCAACCGGCCCGAGGTTGAAACCTATGTCGGATCGTCCTTCCAGTTCCGCCTGCCTGATTGGTCCCCGGCGCGGATAGGGGCGTTCCTGTCCCGCACGCTTTCGCGGGGGGTAGAGTTGAAATGGTTTGGTGCTGCGGACCCCGTGGCCTTTACCAGCCGTTACCAGCACTGGGCCTATGCCGAAACCCAAAGCCTGCCCAAGACCGACGCTATCCTTGCCGGGCTGATCGACATGCGGGTGCCGCTGACCTTCAGCCTTGAGGATTGCGACCAGATCGCCCGCATCATCCGCGCCGAGGCCTTGGCCGTGGGGCAGGGGCCAGAGCCTGAGGCGGTGGAACTGGTTCTGGTGCAGTGACGCGCCGCTGACCGTTCGTGGTCATGTCAGGGCTTCACCCCTGCATTCCACAACGGCACCGTCGAGATTGACATCTTGGCCGAGCCTTCGGTCAATTCCGCTGCATGGGTCAGGTAGATCAGCGAATTGTTCGCCTCATCGTAAATCCGGGTCACGCGCAGGGTTTTCAGCAGCAATGACCTGCTTTCGCGGAAAATCTCTTCGCCCTCTGGCCCTTTGGCGATGTCGCCCAGCGTGATGGGGCCGGTCTGGCGGCAGGCGATGGACGAATTCGACGGGTCCTCAAACCAATTGCCCTGCACCAGTCGGTCCAGCGTCGAGCGTTCGAAATAGCTGACATGGCAGGTCACGCCTTGGACCTTTGGGTCGGGCAGCGCCTCGATGATGATGTCATTTCCGATCCAGTCCACGCCCACGCGGCCCACCTCTTGGGCGGAGGCGGGCAGAGCGGCAAGGCAGATCACGGCGGCGGCGAGGGGACGACGAAGCACGGCGGGGATCATGGCGGCGGTCCTATGCGACGGCCCGGTCAGGGCGGGCCTGTCCAAGATGTGCGTGCACGGGGGCGGTATCGCAAGACCCTGTTCTGTCCTGCCCGACTCAATCGGCGCAGTGTCCGCCATCCTGTCCGTGCTGCGCTGCGGCACCGGGGCCGCCTTTTCTGTGTGCGACTGTATACCCCAGCCTAAATAGCATGTGGCTTAGTGTCTTTTCCCAAGCCCTTCGGTTGACCCCGCGCGGGGGGCGGAGTAAACGATGCGCCAAGAGAGTAAGTGGCCAGCACAAGGCTGCAACTCGCCCGTCGCCAGCTAAGGAGCACCTCGTGGACCCCATTCTCCGAGAGTATCTTCCCATACTCATTCTTCTGGCCATTGCCGTGGGTCTGGGTCTTGTGCTGCTTCTGGCAGCGGCGGTCCTTGCAGTCCGCAATCCCGATCCGGAAAAAGTGTCGGCCTACGAATGCGGCTTCAACGCCTTTGACGATGCGCGGATGAAGTTCGATGTGCGCTTCTATCTGGTGTCGATCCTCTTCATCATCTTCGACCTTGAAGTGGCCTTCCTCTTCCCTTGGGCCGTAGCCTTTGGTGATCTGTCGATGACGGCCTTCTGGTCGATGATGGTGTTCTTGGCCGTGCTGACCGTCGGCTTTGCCTATGAATGGAAAAAAGGAGCGCTGGAATGGGAGTGATCACGTCCCCGAACACCGCAGGCGTCGATCTCGATGTCGCGGCCAAGGCGCTGAATTCGGAATTGCAGGACAAGGGTTTCCTGCTGACTTCGACCGAGGATATAATCAACTGGGCGCGGACGGGTTCGCTGCACTGGATGACCTTTGGTCTTGCCTGCTGCGCCGTTGAGATGATGCACACCTCGATGCCGCGCTATGACGCGGAACGCTTTGGCATCGCGCCCCGCGCCTCGCCGCGCCAATCGGATGTGATGATCGTGGCGGGCACGCTGACCAACAAGATGGCCCCGGCCCTGCGCAAGGTCTATGACCAGATGCCGGAACCGCGCTACGTGATTTCCATGGGCTCCTGCGCCAATGGCGGCGGCTATTACCACTACAGCTATTCCGTGGTGCGTGGCTGTGACCGGATCGTGCCGGTCGACATCTACGTTCCGGGCTGCCCCCCCACCGCCGAGGCGCTGCTTTACGGCATCCTGCAGTTGCAGCGGAAAATCCGCCGCACCGGCACCATCACGCGCTGAGGAAACCAGATATGTCCGAAGCCCTGCAAGACCTCGCCGCCCATCTGACCGCCAAGGCCGCCGATGCAGTCATTGCCACCTCGATTGCGCATGGCGAATTGACGGTTGAGGTGCAGCTTTCCCATATCGCCGATTTCGTCGAACTCCTGCGCGACGATCCGGCCTGCCGCTTCACCAGTTTGGTGGACATCACGGCGATTGATTACCCGGAACGCGATCCGCGTTTTGATATGGTCTATCACTTCCTGTCGATGTGGCAGAACCACCGCATCCGCGTGAAATGCGCGGTGGGCGAAGAGGATATGGTGCCGTCGCTGTCGCAGGTGCATCCCTCCGCCAACTGGTTTGAGCGGGAGGTATTCGACATGTTCGGCATCCTCTTCTCGGGCCACCCGGACCTGCGCCGCATCCTGACCGATTACGGCTTTCGCGGCTTTCCGCTGCGCAAGGACTTCCCCACCACCGGCTATACCGAGGTTCGCTACGACGAGGCGCAAAAGCGCGTGGTCTACGAACCCGTCAGGTTGGTGCAGGAATACCGGCAGTTTGACTTCCTTTCCCCATGGGAAGGGGCGCAGTACATCCTGCCCGGTGACGAGAAAAAGGCCTGAGGATCGGTGGGCGCTTCACGCCCGCCGCCTGAGAGAGGTGAGACGATGATGGACGGCAGCTTCGACGACGCCCTGACGGGCGAGCAGAAGATCCGAAATTTCAACATCAACTTCGGCCCGCAGCACCCTGCGGCGCACGGGGTGTTGCGTCTGGTGTTGGAACTGGACGGCGAGATCGTGGACCGCTGCGACCCGCA
>NKIT01000199.1 GCA_002256185.1 Rhodobacteraceae bacterium PARR1
TCACCATCACGACGTAGTTATAGCCCACCACCAGCGATGCCGCCGCCCCCGCCAGCAGTGCCATTTGCCCGGCACTTGGCATCACCCAGCCTTCGATCAAGGACAGCACCAGCGCCGTGACCGTGACACTGGCCGAGGCCGCGATGGCCACGGTCGACGACGGCACCGCCTTGGTCAACTGCCGGGTGGACAGATCGCGCAGCACCACGAAGGCAACCGACACCAGCGCCACGAGCGACCAATGGTCAAAGCCATCAGGCCCCGGCCGCACGATCAGCATCACCCCGCCAAAGCCGACGCAAATCGCCAGAAGCCTGCGCCAACCGACTGGTTCTTTCAGGAAAACCCATGCCGCCAAGGTCACCGCCAAAGGCAGCGATTGCATGATCGCCGACAGGTTCGCCAACGGCATATGTACCAACGCGGCGAGGAAGGTCAGCGTACTTGCCACTTCACCGATCGACCGCAAGCCGACCGCCACGGCATCGCGGCGCGGCATGCGAAACCGTATCCCCCCGGTCATCCGTCCGATCAGGATCAAGGGCCCCAAGGTCAGCAGCCCCCGCGTGGCAATGGCCTGCCAAAGCGGCAGATGCAGCGTCGAGGTTGCGGCCTTCATCAAGCCGTCGTTGATGGTAAAGGCCGCCATGGCGATGGTCATGTAAAGCGCGCCACGCAGATTGTCGGACAGGGGCATTCAGATGTTCCAATGGGCTTTCAGCGCGGCGGCAAATCCGGGCAGGTCGATGCCATAGCGGCGTTGCATCAAACCGGGCCAACGTTCAAGGGGCAGCGTCTCGGGGCGGCGTTCTTGGCCAATCGCACTGTCATTGCCCCCATGCGCACCGCGCAGGAACATCACCTCATCCTGGAACGAGATCACCGGCATATGCCGCCAGATCAGGTGGTGCGGATAATCAAGGATCATCCGGCTTGCCATGGGCCGAGAGAGCAGCACCAGCGCCGGTGTCCACAGTGAGGCTCGGCGCAGGGTGGGGACAAGGATGCCATCGGTTTCGGTCAGCAAGACACCCCGGCAGTAGTCCAAGGCCATCAACTCAGCGCGGCGATAGACGGGCAAGACCGCTGCCAGATCGGCGCGAATGCGGGCAACGAAATCCACCCCTACCGCGTCATCATCATCCAGCCGGAACTGCGCCAGCACATCCGCCGCAGGATCAACATGACGACGCATGGCATCGGCGCAGACCTCACGGTGCGGGCCGGGGGGCGCGAAATCCAGCACCACTTGCGGCACGTCGGCGACCAAGTCGCGCATCTGTGACAGCCATGGTTCGGGGAAATCTTCACCCAACAGAACGATCAGGCGAAAATCCGGGTCGGTCTGCGCCCGGATCGCGGGCAACGCGACATGGGAAAACCACAGGAACCGATGCGCCAGACGGTCAGGCGCATAGAGCATCGCGCGGCGGGCGTCGATGCTGTCATGTTCGACCTGAAACGCGCCCAGACTCGGCACGGAAAAGCGGCACAGGCCCAACACCTGCACGCGCGGGGCGGCGGCAACGGTCGCGGCGCGCCTGCGCCTCATCCGCGATAGCCTTCGGGCAGGAAGGGAAAGCCGCGCCGCAAAACCGTTGTCAGTTTGGCCCCGCCAATAGGGCGGACCTGACCCGACGCCTTGCCTTCGCTGTCATTACCCGCATGGACGGTCCGGATATAGCCGTGGGTTTCGCCTTCGGTCAGGGTGGTGAAGAACATGTGCAAGAGGCGGTGGTTACGGCGAAAGATGTTCTCGCGGCTGTCCACCGGAGCGCACATCGCCAGCCCAACACCCAACGGCAGTTTTTCGGTCACATCGGTCCAGATCGGATCACCCCCCGACAGGTCCAGAAACAGCCCGCGATTGTGACCGATGCAAAAGCTGGTGCCAGGGTTCACCACCTGCGCCATGCCGTCCACCATCCGCCGCAACCGCGCGATGTGGTGGATGTCCATTGCGTCATCGTCATCCAGCCGAAAGCTGGTCAAATGACTGCACCCGTCATCGGGCAAACTGCCGAAGGCCGCCTGCATCGCCGGATAATGTTGCATCGGCGGCAGTTGCACGATCCGCGCGCCAGTCAGGTCCGCAATCCCCGCACGCAACCGGTCCATCGCCCAAGCGGGAAAACCGTCGCCGACAAGGATCACCGTTTCAAACCCCCGATCCGATTGCGCTTTCAGCGACGGCAGTGACAGCGCCTCAAAGAACCGAAACCGGGTTTCCAGACGGCCCCTGTCATGCAGCATCGCGATCTGCGCCGCGATGTCGTCATCCTGCCGGGTAAAACCGGTCAGGGCGGGATAGGAAAAACGGACCAGACCGACGATCCTGTTGCGAAATTCCATCTGCGCGCGCCCCAAGACTGCCACCCGACACCGATACCAAAGCAACCCTAGCAAGACCTGCGCCGTCTTCAATGCGAAAGGGCCGCCGCGACGATGCGCGACGGCCCTTCCCTGTTCATTCGATCAGCCGATCAATCGCGGCTGTCGAAGTCCACCAGACCCGAGTCCTTGTCGCCCAGATCGACGACTTCCATCGGTGCGGCAAGGGCGGCGGCGGTTTCAGCCTCGCTCCGGCGCGCGTCGATGACGTTCTGGTCACGGTCGGCGGCGATCTTCTTGACGCGGCTGGTCGCGCCACCCGTCCCGGCGGGGATCAGGCGACCGACGATCACGTTCTCTTTCAGGCCGACCAGTTTGTCGCGCTTGCCCTGAACCGAAGCCTCGGTCAGCACACGCGTTGTTTCCTGGAAGGACGCGGCAGAGATGAAGGACCGTGTCGACAAGCTGGCCTTGGTGATCCCCAGAAGCACAGGCTCGGCCTTCGCCTCGCGCATGCCACGGTTGCGGGCCTTGGCGTTCTCTTCGTCCAGTTCGATCTTTTCGACCTGCTCGCCCTTGAGCAAGGTCGTGTCCCCGGATTCCAGAACTTCCAGCTTTTGCAGCATCTGGCGAACGATCACCTCGATGTGCTTGTCGTTGATCTTCACGCCTTGCAGACGATAGACGTCCTGCACTTCGTCGATCATGTAGTTCGCCAGCGCTTCGACACCCATGATGCGCAGGATGTCATGCGGCGCCGGGTTGCCGTCCATGATGTAATCACCCTTCTGGACGAAATCACCTTCCTGAACCGGAATGTGCTTGCCCTTGGGGATCATGTATTCGACGGCCTGCAGCGTCTCATCCACCGGTTCAACGGTGATGCGGCGCTTGTTCTTGTAGTCCTTGCCGAAGCGGACGTAGCCATCCATTTCCGCAATGATCGCGTGATCTTTCGGGCGACGGGCTTCGAACAATTCCGCCACGCGGGGAAGACCCCCGGTGATGTCCTTGGTCCGGGCACCTTCGCGCGGGATACGGGCGATCACGTCGCCGGGGCGCACGTCCTGCTGGTCTTCGACCGACAGAACCGCATCCACCGACATCTGATAGATGATCGGATTGCCGTTTTCGGCGCGCACCGGCTCACCCGTTTCCGGGTTCATGACGATGATTTCCGGCTTCAGCTCGTTGCCCTTGGGGGCCGAGCGCCAGTCGGACACGATCTTTTGCGTCATGCCAGTCGCATCGTCAGTGTCTTCGCGGACCGAGATGCCCGAGATCAGGTCCACGAACCGCACCTTACCGCCCTTTTCGGCGATGATCGGCAGGGTGTAGGGGTCCCATTCGAACAGCTTGGTGCCACGTTTGACCGGCTGGCCATCCTTGGCGTGAACCTTGGCACCATAGGTGACCTTGTGAACCGCGCGGTCCTGACCGGCTTCGTCCACGATGGCGATCGCCATGTTCCGGCCCACCACGATCTGTTCGCCATTGGCGTTGGACAGAAGGTTGGCGTTGCGGAACTCGATCTTGCCCTCTTGGCTCGATTCCAAGAACGACTGCTGGCCGCCCTGCGCGATACCGCCGATGTGGAAGGTCCGCATCGTCAGCTGCGTGCCGGGTTCGCCGATCGACTGCGCCGCGATGACGCCAACGGCTTCACCGATGTTGACCGGCGTCCCGCGAGCAAGGTCACGGCCGTAGCAGGTGCCACACACACCCATTTCAGCTTCGCAGACCAGCGGGCTGCGAATCTTAGCCGACTGCACTTCGGCCGCTTTGATGGCCTTGACCATCGCTTCGTCGAGCAAGGTCAGCTTCGGAACGATGATCTCACCGGTCGTCGCATTGACGATATCCTCCATGGTCGTGCGACCAAGGATACGCTCACCAAGCGATGCAATCACGCTACCGCCTTGAATGATCGCGCGCATTTCGAGGTAATTCTCGGTGCCGCAATCTTCCTCGACGATGACGCAATCCTGCGACACGTCGACGAGACGGCGAGTCAGGTACCCCGAGTTCGCGGTCTTCAGCGCGGTGTCCGCGAGGCCCTTACGGGCGCCGTGGGTCGAGTTGAAGTATTCAAGAACGGTCAGACCCTCCTTGAAGTTCGAGATGATCGGGGTCTCGATGATCTCGCCCGAAGGCTTGGCCATCAGGCCGCGCATCCCGGCGAGCTGCTTCATCTGCGCCGGGCTACCACGGGCACCCGAGTGGCTCATCATGTAGATCGAGTTGATCTGGGCTTCCTTGCCCGTCTCGGCATCGATCGGCTGAGCCTTGATCTCTGCCATCATCGCGTCGGCGACCATGTCACCGCACTTCGACCAGGCATCGATCACCTTGTTGTACTTCTCCTGCTGGGTGATTAGTCCGTCCTGA
>NKIT01000009.1 GCA_002256185.1 Rhodobacteraceae bacterium PARR1
CGTGTTATGGTCCGTTCCGGGATGCGGTCGGGGCCTCGGGTGCGCTGAAGGGCGACAAGAAAACCTATCAGATGAACCCCGCCAATGGCGATGAGGCGCTGCGTCTGGTCGAACGCGACCTGCGCGAGGGTGCCGATATGGTGATGGTCAAACCGGGGATGCCTTACTTGGACATCTGCCGCCGGGTGAAGGACGCTTTTGGTGCGCCGACCTATGCCTACCAGGTGTCGGGCGAATACGCGATGATCCGGGGGGCTGCGCTGAACGGCTGGGTCGATGGCGACAAGGTGATGATGGAAAGCCTGATGTGTTTCAAACGCGCGGGCTGTGACGGCATCCTGACCTATTTCGCGCCAGAGGCCGCGCGCAAGCTGCGCGCAGGCTGGGTCTGATCCGGGGTCATGGCAGCTTCGCGCCGGGATTTGCCCAAGCTGCGCTCGGGCGATGACAGCGGCGCATAAAGGGTTTAAAACAGGACAAGACGGGGCATCAGACCCCGCATTGAGGCGATGGAGAGCGGAATCATGGTCACGAGACGTGGGTTTTTCGGCGTTGCGGGCGGTGCGGTGGTGCTGGCCGGATGTGCCAATGGCGTGGGATCGAACGGCGCGGGGCAGATTGACGCGCGGGTTGATGCGACGCGGGATTATCTGTTCAGCCGCTATCCCGGCACGCGGGAATTGTCCGCTCGTTCGGCGGGCGTGCTGTACATGCCTTTGGTGACAGAAGCGGGGCTGTTCTACGGCGGGTCTTACGGGCGCGGTGCGCTGCGAATCCGGGATGTGACGGTGGATTACTATTCGGCCACCAAGGCCTCTTTCGGCTTGCAGGTCGGCGCGCAGCAATATGCCCATGCGCTGTTCTTCACCAATGAGAATTCGCTTTCGGACTTTCGCCGGTCTGCCGGTTGGGCCGCCAGCGGCGACATCCGCTATGCCACGCCCGAAGAAGGCGCCAGCATCGGCAAGCAGACCAATGAGATCGACACCGGCGTTCAGGCCTTTGTCTTTGGTCAGCAAGGGCTGATGGCGGGGGTGTCGCTGGCAGGCGTGAAGTATACGCGGATCATTCCGTAAGGGCGGACAGAGAACCGACGCGAAACTGTCCCCAAGGACAGTTTCGCCGGTTTGATTGCGGCTGAGGCAACGAAGCCGCAAGGTGTGTTCGGCAATCCTGACATTTAGGGCACGGGGCGCGCACGACCGGGCGGGGGCGTTTACGCGCCCGCCAAGGGGCGGGCGGGCGCGGCCCGTGCTGGGGCAGCACGGGCGGGTACGGGGCCAATGGTGCGATACGCGCGGGTCACTTGCCCCGCGCGACTGGAATGCCGTTGCTTACCCCTTGGCCCGCAACCGCCGGATCAGGCTGGACGTGTCATTCCGACCGCCGCCCATCTGCTGCACGTCCTTGTAGAACTGATCCACCAGCGCCGTTACCGGCAGGCTCGCCCCCAATTGATCCGCGGTCTCAAGACAGATCTTCAGATCCTTGCGCATCCAATCCACGGCAAAGCCGAAGTCAAACCGCCCCTCCAGCATGGTCTTGTGGCGGTTGGCCATTTGCCATGACCCTGCGGCACCCTGAGAGATCACTTCAACCACCGCCGCGCCATCAAGGCCCGCCTTCTCGCCAAAGGCCAGCGCCTCGGACAGGCCCTGCATCAGACCCGCGATGCAAATCTGGTTCATCATCTTGGCCAGTTGCCCGGCCCCCGACTCTCCCAACCGCCGACAGATGCGGGAATAGGCGGCGATCACAGGCTCTGCCCGGTCATAATCGGCCTCAGACCCGCCGCACATCACCGACAGAACGCCATTCTCGGCCCCGGCCTGCCCGCCCGACACCGGCGCATCGACAAAGCCCAGACCTGATGATCCCGCCACCCCGGCCAGTTCCCGCGTCACTTGTGCTGACACCGTGGTGTGATCGACAAACAGCGTCCCCGCCGCCATGCCCGCGAAAGCCCCCGCCTCGCCCAGACAGACCGCGCGCAAATCATCGTCATTGCCAACGCAGGCAAAGACGATCTCCGCCCCCATTGCCGCCGCCGCAGGGGTCAAGGCCGCCTGCCCGCCATGCTTGGTCACCCAAGCCTCGGCCTTTGAAAACGTGCGGTTATAGACTGTCACCTGATGCCCCTTGGCCGCCAGATGCCCGGCCATCGGCCCACCCATCACGCCCAGACCCAGAAATGCCACCCTTGCCATGCGCCTTGCCCCCACTGTGCCAGTTGATTGCCCTTGATGCCGGGATGGACTAGGAAGCCATCCTGTCCCGCCCGTCAAGAACAGGCCCATTTACGATGATCACCACATTCCGTTGGATGCTGCGCCTGCTGACCGGGATGATTGTCCTGTCGCTCGTGGCGCTGGTCATCGCCTATTGGTTCCTGTCCCGCTCTTTGCCCGACTATACCGAAACCTTCGCCCTGCCCGACATCTCTGCCCCGGTCGAGATTGTGCGCAACAATGACAACGTGCCCCACATCTTCGGCAAGACCGATGAGGATGTCTTTTTCGCCCTTGGTTTTGCCCATGCCCAAGACCGGTTGTGGCAGATGACCATGCTGCGCCGCACGGTCCAAGGGCGGCTGTCCGAGGTGTTTGGCACCCGCACCCTGAAAATCGACGAACTGATGCGCCGCTATGACCTTTACGGTCTGGCCGCCCAATCGCTGGCCGTGCAGGACGCGGCGACCACCGCCGCCCTGACCGCCTATGCGCGCGGGGTGAATGCGTGGATCGGTCAGGTGAACGTGGGCGCGCGGGGACGTGGCGCGCCAGAGATGTTTTTCTTTTCCAATGAGATCGCCGCTTGGCAGCCCACGGATTCGCTCGCCATCGTCAAGCTGATGGCGCTGCAACTCTCGACCCAGTTGGAAACCGAGGTCCGCCGCGCCCGCCTGTCGATGCTGCTGCCCGATGCGCGGTTGCGCGACATCCTGCCCGATGATCCCGGCGTGGCGGTGATGGCCGCGCCGGATTACGCCGTACTGATGCCGGGTGTCATGCCATCCACCGCGCCGCTGCGCATGGCGACCTATGATCCGCTGTCCCCCTTCCTGCGCGCGGATTTTGCCGGGGCGTCGAATGCTTGGGCCGCGGCACCCACACGATCCGCTGCAGGTGGAACGCTTCTGGCCAATGATCCGCATCTGGGATTCACCGCGCCGACGCTGTGGTATCTTGCGCGGCTGGAGTTGCAGACGGGCGGCGTGATCGGGGCAACCATCCCCGGCGTGCCTTTGGTTCTGTCCGGGCGGTCGGACAAGTTCGGCTGGGGCGTCACCGCCAGCTATGCCGACGATCTGGATGTGATGATCGAAAAGCTGAACCCGGCGAATACCGAACAATACCAGACCCCGGATGGCTGGAAGGATTTCGTCACCCGCCGGTCGATCATCAACGTCAAGGACGCCGCGCCCATCACCATCACCCTGCGCTGGACAGACAATGGCCCGGTGCTGCCGGGGTCGCATTATGACCTCGGCTCTGTCACGCCGCCCGGCCATGTCGCGGCACTGGCCTGGACGGCGCTGGCGGCGGATGACACCACGATGTCGGCGGCGATGGCGCTGATGCGCGCGGGCACCGTTGCGGATGCCATCAAGGCCGGGGCGGGGATCGTCGCACCGGGCCTGAACCTGATGCTGGCCGACCGCAATGGCATCGCGATGCAGACCGTGGGCCGCATCCCCCAGCGCGACGCCCGCCACCAGACCCAAGGCCGCATGCCCTCGGCGGGGTGGGAGGCGATCAACCGCTGGCAAGGGGCCCTGCCCTATGACCAGAACCCGCGGGAGGTGAACCCCGCCTCTGGCCTGATCGGCAACACCAACAACAAGACAGTGGACCGCCCCTTCCCCAACAACATCTCCTTCGACTGGGGCGACACGCAACGCATCCAACGCTGGCTGACGCTGATGAAAACGCGGGAGGTGCACACGCGCGAAAGTTTCATCGAAGCCCAGCTCGACACCGTCAGTTTCACCGCGCGTTCCTTGCTGCCGCTTGTCGGGGCGGACCTGTGGTTTACCGGCGATGCGGCGGCAGAGGGCACGCCCGAACGCATGCGCCAACGTGCGCTGGAACTGCTGGCGGCGTGGAACGGCGAGATGAACGAGCATCTGCCCGAACCGCTGATCTATCAGGCATGGCTGCGCGCCTTGAACGAACGGCTGATCCGGGATGAGCTTGGCCCCTTGGCCGATGAATTCACCCATCCCGATCCGGTGTTCATCGAACGGGTATTCCGCAACATCGACGGTGCGTCGATCTGGTGCGACATCATCCAATCGGCCCCGGTGGAAACCTGCACGGACCTTGCCCGCATGGCGCTCGATGACGCGCTGTTGCAACTGTCGGAAAGCTACGGTCCGAACGTGGAAAGCTGGCGCTGGGGCGATGCGCATCAGGCCACCCATGACCACCCGGTGATGGGCGAGGTGCCTGTGCTGCGCTATTTCGTCAACATCCGCCAATCCACCAGCGGCGATGAAAGCACGCTGATGCGCGGCAGCACCAAGGGGACGGGGCCAGAGCCCTATCTGAACGTCCATGGCGCGGGCTATCGCGGGGTCTATGACTTCGCCGACCCGGATTCATCGGTGTTCATCACCTCAACCGGGCAATCGGGGCATCCGCTGTCGCGCTTTTACGATGATCTGGGCGTGCTGTGGCGGCGGGGCGAATACATCCCGATGTCGCTTGACCCGGCCCTTGCCCGTGCGGCGGCGGTGGGGGTGACGACGCTGACGCCCGTGCCGTAAAGGCCGGGGTTGCCCCCGGCCTTCAGGTCTTAGAGCGCGGCCTTGACCACGTCGGCCATCGGCGTGGTCGGGCGGCCAATCAGGCGCGACAGGGTGCGGGAATTGTCCTCCAACGCGCCCTTGCCTGCCTGAACATCACTGTCGGCCAGAACAAAGGCAAAGCCTTCGGTCAGGCCAAAGCCTTTCAGGATGCCCGCATAAACATCCGCCGGAAGGTCATTGTAGGGAATGGTCTTGCCAATCTGGCGCGACACTTCGGCAGCCAGATCGGCGTAGGAATAGGACTGATCCCCGCCCAACTCATAGACCGCATTGTCATGGCCCGCAGTTGCGGCAGCGACGGCAATTGCTTCGGCATAATCCTTGCGCGCGGCGGCAGAAAAGCGCCCTTCGCCCGCCGATCCGATCAAGGCCCCGGCGGCAATTGCGCCACCCAGACTGCCGGTCTGGTTTTCGATATACCAGCCGTTGCGCAACAGCGTGTAGGTCAGGCCCGAGGCCTTTAGCGCCGCTTCCGTGCCCTTGTGATCCGCCGCAAGGATCATCGGCGACGTGTCAGCCTGCAGGATCGAGGTGTAGATCACCCGCCCCACACCCGCCGCCTTGGCAGCATGGATCACGTTCTTATGCGCGCCGACGCGATCATCGAAATCATTCGATGAAATCAGCACGAGGACATCCACCCCGGCCAGCGCCGCAGGATCCGCCGATTTGTAGTCAAAGGCGCGGACGGGCACGCCAAGGTCAGCGGCCCCTGCCGGGTTGCGCGCCAGCGCGATGGGGGTGACGCCGCGCGCTTTCAGGGCGGCGATGGCAAGACGGCCCAACTGGCCGGTGGAACCTGTGATGGCAATGGTCATGGAACTCTCCGTGGTTGATGCGGCAGAGATGATCCCTTTACTTCCGAAAAGGAAGTACCTACATTTTGGTAAGTATCCACATTTTTCGCACAGGGCCTGTGATGAAGGATTTTCCCAGCCCCCCACCGGGGATGAAAGCCAATGTTCTGCACCCCCTCTGCCCCTCGCGGCAGGTGCTGCAACACCTGACCAGCCGCTGGGGCGCGTTGATCCTTGTGGCACTGGCGGGCAAAACGCTGCGCTTTTCCGAACTCCGCCGCGCCTTGGGCGACGTCAGCGACCGCATGCTGGCGCAAACCCTGCAAGGGCTGGAAGCCGATGGCATGGTCACCCGCGTGGCCCACGACGTGGTCCCGCCGCATGTGGACTATTCCCTGACCGAGATCGGCGAGGAAGCGGCAGGTCTGGTCCAAGGGCTGGCAGCATGGGTGGAGCGGCGGTTGCCGGAGATATTGACGGGGCGAGTCGAACCGTCGCAGCACTGCTAATCAGGCACGGCGCTTTTGGGCGATGATGGCGCGGGCTTGGGCCATTACATCGGCCTGCGGATTTGTGGGGGCGGTGTTGAGGGTTTCCAGCGCCTCCAACACCTTAGCCCGAAACCACAGATCATGCGCCTCTGCCGAGGTGGTAATGCTCGTATGCCCCAAAACCAAAGCCATGTCCGGCACAAATATGTCCTTTAAGGGTCGAGCATATCGACGACACTGTCGACAGCCGCTAAACCTACTCGAAGCTGGTTACTATTCACTTTCACATCAGGATCGCTGTGCACAGGGTAGTAATCTTGCCTCATGCGAGAAAGAGGAGTTCCGTGATGCGCAGCAACCACACCTGCTGTGTTGAAATCTCGCAATTCACCAACATATAAGGACAAAAACTCTTGACGACTTGTAGCAGCATTGGGTTTTACCGAGAACCGTGCAGGATCGGCAACGAATTCAGAATAAAGCTGGTCAGCCGTAGCTTCTGAAAAAGCTGCAAACGCTGCTGCAGCACCCTTAAACTGCGTGAACCGATTTCCGATCGCTAAATGAACCTTTGGCAAGGAAAAACCCCGGCTTGCTGCTTTTGCGGCAAATGTGTAATTTCCGAAAAACTGATGCGGCGGGTTTGTTCCGTACAGCAAGGCAAACAGAGCTTTAACAGCCACCCGCGAAGAGTCATCTGCATTAACTGGCACCAACAATCTGCTTGCTGCGCATACTGCCAGTTCGGTGTATATCGCAAAGGATGGATTTGTGTCAAAGAAAACGGTCCATTCATCTCCATCAAGCGATGAAACCAATCGGTGGAAAATTTTATGCACCCAATCCCAAGGGTCTGCGAGACCCGGAAATGGCGTTCTGCTGGCTTCGTCGTTAATCGCAGGAGCCATGAGCTCCAAATTGCCATCGCCAGATAGTAGATAAATGTTATTCGGCATATTCTGGTTCAGGTCAGATATTTTAACGAGAAAATCCGACAATTTAGGAACAGAACGCGTAAGTATTGCATTGCTTATGTATCCAACAACACTTTTTGGCGTAACATTTGAACAGAGGTCCAGAACATTTGCTTCGCCCAAGATGCCGCCGCCAAGCAAAAGCATCGAACTGTTTGCCTGTGGGCAAAGATCGATCACCAGCACCTTTCGCTCCGGATGTTGCTCAGCAAAACGTGAAGCAACATGGAAAGTTATAGTACTCTTTCCAGTGCCGCCCTTATTGTTCCATATTGCATAAGAGTGCATTTACCCACCTCAATAAAAAAATTTAACACAATATTGCAGATGTGAAAATTTTTTTCAACTTAAAAATGATTAGCCTCACAACTCCCGATACCGCTTCTCTTGCCGCGCCGTCCACCTGACGCGCACCGCAAACCCCGTGTCCGTCGCGGTTTCGTCCAGCACCACGCCCTCAGCATGCAGCCAAGCCCTGCGGCGGCCGTCGCTGAACGGCACGGCCATGAGCCGTTCGGTTTTCTCCTCGTCGAACACCTGCGAGACGGCGTCCAGCAGCCCTGCCACCCCTTCGCCGGTCAAAGCCGACACGGGGAACACGCCCTCGCGGGCTTCGGCTTGGACGGTCAGGGAGTCGCGGGCGGAGGACTCCACGAGGTCTAGCTTGTTCCACACCTCAAACATCGGCGTCGCCGCGCCTACCCCCAAAGACGTCAGGATATCGGCGACATCCGCCGCCTGTTCGGCGGTTTCGGGGTGGCTGATGTCGCGGACGTGCAGGATCAGGTCGGCCTCCAGCACCTCTTCCAGCGTGGCGCGGAAGGCGGCGACCAGTTGGGTGGGCAGGTCAGAGATGAAGCCCACCGTATCGGACAGGATCACCTTGCGGCCCGATGGCAGCGTGACCCCGCGCATCGTCGGGTCAAGCGTGGCAAAGAGCATGTCCTTGGCCAGCACATCCGCCCCGGTGGTGCGGTTGAACAGCGTCGATTTCCCGGCGTTGGTATAGCCCACCAGCGCCACGATCGGGAACGGCACCTTGCGGCGGGACGCGCGGTGCAGTTCGCGGGTCTTGACCACCTTGTCGAGTTGCCGCTTCAGGCGGATCACTTGATCGTCGATGGCGCGGCGGTCCGCCTCAAGCTGGGTTTCCCCCGGACCGCCGACAAAGCCAAAGCCGCCGCGCTGGCGTTCAAGATGGGTCCAGGCCCGCACCAATCGCGTGCGCTGATAGGACAGCGCCGCCAGTTCCACCTGCAACACGCCCTCACGCGTGCGTGCGCGGTCGGCGAAAATCTCAAGGATCAGGCCGGTGCGATCCAGAAGTTTGACCCCCCATTCCTTTTCCAGATTGCGCTGCTGCACCGGCGTCACCGACCCATCGACCAGCACAAGGTCAACCTCTTCGGCCTTGAAGCGGGTCTTCAGCTCCTCAACCTTGCCGGACCCGAACAGCATGCCGGGGTGCAGGCGTGGCAGGCGCACCACCTCACCGCCCAGAACATCCAGTTCGGGCAGGGCGTTGGCGAGACTCACCGCCTCGGCCAGCCCATGTTCGGGCAGGCGGCGGCTGCGGTCGGCGCGCACATCGGGGTGCAGCACAAAGGCGCGTGTCGCGCGTGCGGCAGTTGACCGCGCATCCCGGTCAGGGATCAGCGGCAGTTCGTCGTCATCATCTGGGAAGTCAGAAATCAGTCTTCGCCTTCATAAAGGTTGATCGGCGCGCCCGGCATGATGGTCGAAATCGCATGTTTGTAGACGAGTTGCGATTGACCGTCGCGGCGCAAAAGCACGCAAAAATTGTCAAACCACGTGATAACGCCTTGAAGTTTCACACCATTGATCAAAAAAATCGTAACCGGAACTTTGGCTTTCCGCACATGGTTAAGGAAGGCATCCTGCAAATTTTGTTTATCGGCGGCCATTGTTATCTTGCCTTTTCTTTTCGGTCTAACCGTCTTTCGCTGTCGATGCCGGACCCCTGATCCCTCGCTCAGGTCTGTTGGTCCAACGCGGTTAGTATGGTGCGGGTTTCAAACAGTTTCCAGCCCAAACCGTGGCCGCGCATGACGGTTTTGAACGGGAACGGACAGGAAGGGTCAGCGCCGCAACGTCGCAGGCACCAGAAACACCAGAAGCGCCAGTGTTTCCAATCTGCCAACAATCATCAGACCGCCCATGGCAAGCTTGACCCAAGGTGACAGCAGCGCCAGCGCGATGGGCGATTCCGCCGACAATTGCGCCAGATGTCCGGTGGTGGTCAGCGCGGACAAGGTCAGCACCAGCGCCGGTTCAAATCCCTGCCCCAGCAGCGTCAGCACCGCCGTCCCAGCCGCGATGCTGAGCGCGGTCAGCATGAAGAAAATCCATGCCGCATAGGCCCCATCGCGCTGAAAGCCCCGCGCCCCGACAGAGTTGGGATGGATCAGCTTTTCCATTTCGCGCCCGCTGTGGCGGAACAGGGCATGGACGCGCAACAGCTTGACCCCGCCCGCCGTGGTCGCGACACCCCCACCCAGAATGGCCAGCCCGGCCAGCACCACACCCGGCGTATCCAGCCCCGACCAGAAGCGCGCGGTTTCCCAATCGGCAGAGACAAAGCCAGTTGTCGTCAGGAAAGAGATCGTGGTGAACACCGCCCCCCACAGCGCCGCCAAGGCCGGACCAAGGCCCTGCCCGTCGGTCGCGGCGACGGCATGGCGCAGGAACAGGATGGCGGTGACCACACCCGTGATCACCAGTGCCAAGCGCAGTTCAGGGTCTTGCCGGATCGGCCCCACCTCTCTGCGCATCGCCGCCCCCGGCCAGAAGCGGCGGCTCAGCGCCATCAGCAGGACCAGCAGGATCAGCACCTCGGCCCAGCGGCCCGGCACGGGTTGGCCCATCGTGATGCCAGAGGTAGAGACAGAGGACAGCGCCAGCACAAAGGCAGGCAGCCCCTTTCCCCCGGCAAGGATCAACCCGAGCCACAGCGCCAGCGTCACCCCGGCATAGACCGGCAGCACCTGCCCTGCATGTCGCCGCACCCGCGCCGCCGGATCGACGGTGCCGGTGAACCAATAGGGGCCATCGTCGCGCTGACCGGGAACGCGGCCGGTGATCACCTCTGCCCCGCCCAGATTGACCGGCGCTAGGATGGCGGCAGCGGCGACAAGGATGACAAAACCACCCATCCACCCCGCCTGCGCCCGCCACAGATGCAGCGTGTCGGGCACCGCCGCAGCGTCCAGAAGCGTGGCCCCCGTGGTGGTAAAGGCCGAAATCATCTCAAACCACAGATCGACCCAATCCGCACCCGGCAGCGCCTGCGTCATCGGCAGCGCCATCAGGACAGGCAACAGCAGATAGGCCCAGAGCAGCGCCGTCAGATGCGCCCGCGTCAGATCGCGCGGGCGGTGCCCCGTCACGGCGAGGGCGACAAATCCCAAAAGCACCAGCAGGATGACGGCGGAATAAAAGAACGCCCGCGCGACATGGTGATCGCCCGTCACCGTGGCATGGGCGGCGGGCAGCAGCATCGACAGGGCCGTGATCGCGGCCATTTGCAGCAACAGCGGCAGGTCGCGCAGCCAGTCCCGCATCAGAAGAAATCGACCGAGACTTGTAGCAATCGCTCCACCTCGGGCACGTCCTTGGTCAGGGCAAAGATCGCCAGAACATCGCCCGCCTCGATCCGTGTGTCGCCGGTGGGTTTCAGCACGCGGTCGGCCTTCATGATCCCGCCCACCAGCACGCCTTCGGGGAATTGCACATCCCGGATCAGCCGCCCGGCAAGGGGTGAGGTGGACAGAACCTGCGCCTCGATCACCTCAGCCTCGGAATCGCCGATGGAATAGATCGCCCGCACCTTGCCGTGCCGGATGTGGCGCAGGATAGAGGACACGGTGGTGGCGCGCGGGTTGATATAGGCGTCGATGTTCAACGCCCCCATCAGCGGGGCCAGCGTCGGATCATTGACCAGCGCGATGGACATACGGCATCCAGCCTGCTTGGCGCGCACCGCGACCAGCAGGTTGGTCTTGTCGTCATCGGTCACGGCCAGCACGGCATCGGCACGGTCGATGGAGGCTTCCATCAACATGTCGATGTCCATGCCGTCGCCGTTCAGCACGATGGTCCGTTCCAGACTGTCCGCTGCCTTTTCCGCCCGCGCGCGGTTCTTTTCGATGATCCGCGCCCGCACGCGATCTGTCCGCGATTCCAGCGCCCGCGCCACGGCAAGACCCACATTGCCGCCGCCGATGATGACGATGCGTTCCTGCTTCTTGGTCTGCTTGCCGAAGATGTCGAGGGCGCGGTTCATGTCCTCGGAATGGGTCAGGACGTAGATCTGATCCTCGGCGAACAACTGGTCACCCGGATCGGGCGCGAAAAGCCGCCCCCGCCGCCGCACGCCGACCACGATGGCGCGCAAAGATGGGAACAGGTCGTTCAACTGCCGCAAAGGCGTGTTCAGAACCGGGCAATCGGCGTCCAACTGGATGCCCAGAAGCTGCGCCTTGCCCGCAAAGAAGGTTTCCGTGTCAAAGGTCGACGGCGCGGCAAGGCGTTGCAGCGCGGCCTCGGCCACCTCACGTTCTGGACTGATCACCACGTCGATGGGCAAGTGGTCACGGCGGTAAAGGTCGGAATAAATCGCATCCAGATAGCTTTGCGCCCGCAGTCGGGCGATCTTGCGCGGGATGGCAAAGATGGCATGAGCGACTTCGCAGGTGACCATGTTCACCTCATCCGAATGAGTTGCGGCGATGATCATGTCGGCATCCCGCGCCCCGGCCTTTTCCAGCACATCGGGATAGGACGCGAAACCGACGATGCCCTGCACATCCAGCACATCGGTCGCGCGACGGATCAGATCGGCGTTCTGGTCCACCAGCGTGACGTCGTTCCGCTCGCCGGAAAGCTGCCGGGCGATCTGCCAACCGACCTGCCCCGCGCCGCAGATGATGACCTTCATGGCGCTCTCCGGCTGTTTTTATCGGCGCAAGGTGTCGCAGATGGCGAGGATTGGCGCAAGGGTTTGGGGTCCGTGCAAGGCGCAACATTCAGGATCGTCGCTTTGCCCAAAGCATCTGGGCGCGTCGGCGCTCGGCCGGCGCCCCGTCACGGGACGGGAATGGGTGGCCGCGCTCACTCCTCCGTCACGTCATCCTCTTCGTCATCCCCGCCCTTCACCCCCCGCGCGCCTTTGGCGGTGGTGACGACGCCCAGCGATTTCAGCTTGCGGTGCAGGGCGCTGCGTTCCATGCCGACAAAGCTGGCGGTGCGGCTGATGTTGCCACCGAAGCGGTTGATCTGCGTCAACAGATATTCGCGTTCGAACACCTCACGCGCTTCACGCAAGGGCAAGGTCGCCATCGCGCCGCCAAGCACCAGACGGCCGTTTTCGGCCCCCGGAGCCTCTTGCCCCGGCAGTTCGCGCGCCTCGATCGGGCCGGTGCCATCGCCAAGGATCAGCACGCGTTCGATCACGTTGCGCAATTGGCGCACGTTTCCGGGCCATGACATGGTTTGCAGCAGCGCTTCGGCATCCGGAGACAGGCCGCGCAGGGGCAGGCCTTGGGTGCGGTGGAACATGTCGATGAAATGCCGGGTGAGTTCGGGAATATCCTCGCGCCGTTCCTCAAGGCTGGGGACCGCGATGGGGACCACGTTCAGCCGGTCGTAAAGCTCTTGTCGGAAGCGCCCCGCAGAGATTTCGGCGCGCAGGTCGCGCGTGGTGGATGAGATCACCCGCAGGTCAACGCGGACCTTGTCAGACCCGCCCGCACGGGTGAACTGCTGTTCCACCAGCACCCGCAGGATTTTCGACTGCGTGCCAACCGGCATGTCCGCCACTTCGTCAAAGTAGACAACGCCGCCATGGCCTTGTTCCAAAAGACCCTTTTCCACTCCGCGTTCAGCGGTTTCGCGGCCGAACAGCACCTCTTCCATACGTTCAGGTTCGACCGTCGCCGAGGAGACCGAGATGAACGGGGCCGAGGCCCGCGCCGAATTGCCGTGGATGAAACGGGCTGCCAGTTCCTTGCCCGCGCCCGCAGGCCCGGTCAGCATGACGCGGCCATTGGACCGCGTGACCTTTTCCAACTGGCTTTTCAATCCCTTGAAGGCCGGACTTCCGCCAATCATATCCGATTGCGTCACATCCTTGCGGCGCAACTCGCTGTTTTCCCGGCGCAGGCGGCTGGTTTCCATCGCGCGGGACACAACGACCATCAACTGGTCGATATTGAAGGGTTTTTCGATAAAGTCGTAGGCACCCTGCTTGATTGCCGCCACCGCGATTTCAATATTGCCGTGGCCCGAGATGATGACGACCGGCACATCCGGGTTGTCGCGCTTGACCGATTTCAGGATGTCGATCCCATCCATCCGGGAATCTTTCAACCAGATGTCAAGAATCATCAGCGCGGGTGGCTCTGCGTTGATCTCGGCCATGCAATCATCAGAATTGCCTGCGAGTCGAACTTGATAGCCTTCGTCCTTCAGAATGTCCGCGATCAGTTCGCGGATATCCCTTTCGTCGTCAACGATCAGAATGCTGCTCATCCGTTCCCCATTTCGATAGTTTGGCCCATGTCAGTCATGAAAACCTATGCGGGCGTCTTTTTGCGGGCCGCCCGTGACAGGCGCGGCAGCCGGATTTCGGCCATCGCCCCGGCATGGGCGTTATTCTCAAACAACGGCGCGTCGGTCAGGCCAAGCGTGCCGCCGTGTTCTTCGATGATCTTCTTGACGATGGGCAGGCCAAGGCCGGTGCCCTTTTCGCGTGTGGTGACATAGGGTTCAAACAACCTGCTGCGGTCGGGCGGCAGGCCGGTGCCATTGTCCATGATCCGGATCGTGACGCCCTCGGCATCGGGCAGGCAGATCACGCGGATTTCCGGCACAAAGCCCGGGCTTGCGCCTTTTTCCTGATAGCTTTCAATTGCTTCGCCTGCATTCTTGATCAGGTTTGTCAGCGCCTGCGTGATCATGGTGGCGTCAAGGTCCATGACCAAGGGATCGGCGGGCAGCATCTTGGCAAAACGCACGCCGGGCTGTCCGCTTTCTTGCAACAGAACTGCATCGCGCAGCAACAGCGCCAGATCGGTTTCGCGCCGGTCCGGTTCCGGCATCCGGGCAAAGCGCGAAAATTCGTCAACAATGCGGCGCAAGTCATTGGTTTGACGCACGATAACGTCGGTATACTGTTCCAGATCAGCCGGTTCCGCGACCTGAGAGCGGAACTTGCGTTTGATGCGTTCCGCACTCAGCGCAATAGGGGTCAGCGGGTTCTTGATCTCATGCGCGATGCGGCGGGCGACATCGCCCCACGCTGCCATGCGTTGCGCGCTGACAAGATCGGTCACATCGTCAAAGGCCACGACGTAACCTTCCAGCCCGCCATCTTCGGCCCGGCGCACGGACATACGGACCAGCAGGCTTTCCAGCTTGCCCCGGCGGGTCACACGCACCTCTTCTTGCGCGGCGGACAGGCCACCGTCACGCAGGCGATCAAAGAGGCCCGCGAATTCCGGCACCACATCGCGCAAGGGCCGTTCCGCCGGATCGCCCTGCAAATCCAGGAGCCGCGCCCCAGCCCGGTTCACGAAGTCGATCCGCCCCGTTCCATCCAGCCCGATCACCCCCGCCGTCACATTGGACAGCACCGAGTCAAACAACCGCCCGCGCTGTTCGGTCAGGGTGTGGCTGTCCACCAAGGCGTCGCGCTGTCCCTTGAGCTGCCGCGTCATCTGGTTGAACAGGCGGCCCAATGTGGCGATTTCGTCATCGCCATCGCTTTCGGGCACCTGCACATCCAGATCGCCCCCACCCACCCGCTGCGCCGCCCCAGCCAGACGCCCCACCGGGCGTGACAGACCTTCGGCAAACCACAGGCCCACCCAGACGGCGGCAAGGATCAGGATCAGCGCAAAGCCCAGATACAAAAGCCCGAATTCAAAAAGCAAGCGCCCGCGATCGGATTCCAACTGATGATACAGTGCCACGGTTTCGCGGGTTTCGTCCAGCAAGGACAACAGGTTACCATCCACCGTGCGCGAGACGTAAAGGTAACGATCCGCAAAGGCATCCAGATAGACCAGCGCGCGGAATTCGTTGATCGACCAGTCTTGGATCAACACCACCTCACCGCCCTTCGCACGGGCGAGTTCTTCGGCCTTGGGCGGTTCATAGTCGAACAGATACGACCGTTCGCCCCGCGTTTTCAGCGCCCCGGCACCGTCAATCAGAAACGCCTCTTTCAAGCCGCGCTGCACGGCCTGTTGGCCTTGGGTCAACAGCGGGCGCACATCGGAATCTTTCAGAAAGAAGGTCGATTGCTTGGCCACGTTCAGATAGCCCGCCAGCGCCTTTGCATCCTCGGTCAGGTCGTTGCGGTGTTCGGCCTCATAAGCCTCTGCCGCCGAAAGGCTGGAACCGACGACGCCGCGCACGCGGTCGGAAAACCAACCCTCAAGCCCGAAATTCACCGTCACCGTGGCAAAGACCGCAACCAGCACCGTGGGCACCAGTGCCACGCCGCCAAAAATCGCCGTCAGGCGCAGGTGCAGGCGCGATCCGGCGGATTCGCTGCGCCGCGCGGCCATCATGCGGGCAATGCGCGCCAGAACGAGGGCAGCCACGACGAGGATATAAACAAGGTCGGCCAGCAGGATCAGCCGCAGCGCGGGCGAGTTGCTGCTTTGGCTGAGCGGGCCCAAGGCCAGAAAGGTGCTGACGGCCAAAAGCGGGCCCAGAAAGACCAGACCAAAGGTCATGCCATTCTGCACCTGCCGCCTGCGCCGCAGACGGACCAGCCGTTCCCATGCCTGACTTGCCACCGCGCGTTGCACGGACCGCTCTTTCCTTGCCAATGGGCACTGTGCCCCTGCCGCCACATCTTGTGGCATACCGGGCATGCGCCCAGAATACCACGCTTGATGTTGCGGTTTTACATCAGCTTGCGGCGGCGTGTCACGCGGATATCGAGATCGGTGATCTTCTTGCGCAAAGTATTGCGGTTGATCCCCAGAAGATCGGCACATTTGGCCTGATTGCCCGCGGTGGCATCCAGCGCGATTTCAATCAGCGGCAGTTCCACCTCACGCAGAATGCGCTGATAGACGCCGGGGGGCGGCAGTTGGCCGCCATGCAGATCGAAGTAGCGCTTCAGATGCCGCGCCACGCTGGCAGAGAGTTTCTCCCCCTCACCGCCGCCTTTGCTGGGTTCCATCACGGGTTGGTTGCCAAGAACGGCCTCAACCTCTGTCCGGGTGATTTCCACCTCGGACGAGGTGACCATCAAGCGGCGCAGGGTGTTTTCCAACTGCCGCACGTTGCCGGGCCAGGAATGGGCGCGGACAAGTTCGCGCGCGTCATTGGACAGGCGGCGGATATTGCCGAAGTCACGTTCACTGCGGGCAAGGAAGTGTTCCGCCAAAAGGGGGATGTCATCCACCCGTTCCCGCAAGGAGGGCACATGCAGCGTGACGCCTGACAGGCGGTAAAACAGATCCTGCCGGAAGGCACCCTGTTCCATTCGCGCCGACAGGTCGGTCTGGCTGGTGGCCATGATGCGCGGCGCGTTGTCGGTCATCATGTCCAGCATCCGCACGATGCGCGCCTGTGCGTCATCGTCGTAATCTGCCACCTCATCGAACACCAAAGACCCGCCACGGGCACGGCTCATCAAGGTGGCGGGACCGTCTACGCCTTGCAGGTCTGACGCCTGCGCCACGACAAAGGGCAGCGTTCGGCGGTCGGAAAAGGCATGGATCGCGCGGGCAATCAGGCTTTTCCCGGTGCCGCTTTCGCCGGTGATCAGCACGGCCAGGTCGGTGTTCATCACCCGCGCCACCAAGCGGTACAGCGCCTGCATCGCCGGGGTGCGACCGACCAGTGGCAAATCCTCACCCGCCTCACGCGGGGCGGCGGGTTTGGAGGGCGCACGGCGCTTTTGTTCCAGCGCACGGGCAGAGCGTTTCATCAGATCGGGCAAGTCGAACGGTTTGGGCAGATAATCAAAGGCCTCAGCCTCTGCCGCCTGAATGGCCGTCATGATGGTGTTCTGGGCGGAAATCACGATCACCGGCAGGCCGGGCCGCAACTTGCCGATGCGCGGCAGCGCGTCCAAGCCATTGCCATCCGGCATGATGACATCGGAAATCACCAGATCGCCTTTGCCTTCCTCGACCCAGCGCATCAGGGTCATCAGGCTTGAGGTCGCATGCACCTTGCACCCGGCCCGCGTCAGTGCCTGCGTCAGCACCGTGCGGATCGTGCGGTCGTCATCGGCAACCAGTACCGTGCCATCCATCAGCGCAACTCCCTGTCACTCTTGGTTTTGTCGTCTTTGGTCGTGGGTGGGGTCTTGGGCGGGGTCTTGGGGACCAGCGGCAAGGACACCCGGAACACAGTGCGCCTTGGCACGGAATCCACGCTGATCCAGCCGTCATGGTCGGAAATGATCTTCGAGACGAGCGCAAGGCCAAGGCCCGTCCCGTTTTCACGGCCCGACACGAAGGGTTCAAAAATCTCACCGGCGATTTCGGGCGGTATGCCGGGGCCGTCGTCGATGACCTCGATCTGCAAGGGAAGCGAGCCACCCGTGCCATCGCGGCGGCGCAGGCGCAGGGAAAGATCATAGAACGTCCGCAGCCGAATCGTATGACCCGCCCCACCGCTGGCGCTGCCACGCTGGATCGCCTCGGCGGCGTTCTTGATCAGGTTCAGGAACACCTGCATCAACTGGTCCGGATCGGCCCAGGTTGACGGCAAGGACGGATCGTAATCTTCAATGATCGTCAGTCCCGCCGCGAATCCGACCCGCGCCGATTTGCGGGCACGGTCCAGCGCGTCATGGATATTGACCGGGCGGCGGTCTGGCGGGCGCAGGTTGCCGAACTGTTCGACCTGCTCCAGCAATTTGACGATGCGGCGGGTTTCTTCGACGATGAGTTCGGTCAACTCCCGATCCTCGGGCGTGAGGTTCATCGACAAGAGCTGTGCCGCACCAGAGATACCGGCCAAAGGGTTCTTGATCTCATGCGCCAGCATTTCGGCCATGCCGATGGCGGATTTGGCCGAGGATTTGACATGCAAGGACCGCCCCAACCGATCCGCGATGTCGCGCGGGCTGATGATCAGCAAGATCACGTCCGGGTTGTCATGCATCGGCGCGACTTGAATGTTGCACTGCACCGGCGGGCGTTCACCCGTGGTCACATCCACATCGTTGATGAACAGGGGCGATTGGTTGGCACGGGCGCGTGCCAAAGCCTCATCCATCGGGGCGTCGATCGAGAGCCGGTCAAAGGCCGGTTGCCCCATCAGGATACGGCTTGAGGCGTTCAGGAAAATCTCACCCGCCGGGTTCACCTCGGCGATGCGGCCATCGGGACCGATCAGCAGCGCAGGCAGCGGCAAAGAGGCCCAGACGACCCCCGGCACCGGATAGGGTGAGCGGTAGGGGGTCATGCGGCCACAGCCTCCGACTCAGAGAAGGCGTGGCGCAGCAGGTGCAGCACGCGGTCGGGGTCGGTTTCGGTCAGGATGTCGCTGCGCTTTAAACCCGCAGCCTCAAGATACCAGCCCAGATGCTTGCGCGCGCAGCGCAGGCCAAGGTCACGACCATAAAATGACAGCATGTCGGTGTAATGTTCGGCCACCATGTCGCCCAAGGCATGCCCCTTGGGGATCACCGGCGCAGGCGTGCCGTGCAGCGCATGGGCGATTTCCGCCAGTCGCCAAGGCCGCCCCTGCGCGCCGCGCCCCACCATCACGCCATCGGCCCCCGATTGCGTCCGTGCCTGCGCCGCCGAGGCCGCATCCAAGATATCGCCATTCGCAATCACGGGAATCGTTACAGCCTCTTTCACACGGGCGATGGCGGACCAATCGGCATTGCCCTTGTAGAACTGACAGCGCGTGCGGCCATGGATCGTCACCATTCGCACCCCGGCCAGTTCGGCCCGTCGCGCAAGCTCTGGCGCGTTCAGCAAGGTGTCATCCCATCCCAGACGGGTTTTCAGCGTGACGGGGACGGAAACCGCGCCCACCACGGCCTCAATCAACTCCAACGCCAGATCGAGGTCACGCAGCAGGGCCGATCCGCACAGCCCCGTCGTCACCCGTTTGGACGGGCAGCCCATGTTGATGTCGATGATGCGGGCGCCGTTGCCCTCCATCATCTTGGCGGCTTCGGCCATCCAATAAGGCTCACGTCCCGCAAGCTGCACGGCGGTGGCCTGATCGCCAAGGCCAAGCTCGGCCCGTGCCCGCGCTTCGGGATGGGCGCGGACGACCTCTTGGCTGGCGACCATCTCTGACACCACCAGACCCGCGCCAAAACGCGCTACCAACCGCCGGAACGGCAAATCGGTGATCCCGGCCAGCGGGGCCAGCAGGACGGGCGGATCAATCAGATGGGGGCCGAGGCGAAGGGACAATCTGCCTTTTCCTTGTGCATGTGGGTTTTTGGTAATCCTCGCCGGGGGCGGGGCAAAGGGCGCAGCGTCTCACACTGACCGAAAATCAAGCATTGCACATTTTTTGTGCGTCAATGCTGCATTCCGCGCCGATCTAAGATCAAAGCGACCGGTGATGCAAGACCGTGACCCCGAACCCGGACCCCAGCGCCCCGATTGTCAGCGGCGGTCGTCTGGCCTAGAGCTATGGAAAGCAGAACGGAGAGGCCCACATGCAGACCGCCGCCATCATCGTCGCCGCAGGCCGTGGCCTGCGCGCCGGGGGTGACGTGCCCAAGCAATGGCAGATGCTGGCGGGGCGCCCGGTGCTGGCCACCACGCTGGATGCCTTTCGCGGGCGGGTGGCGCGCTTGGTGGTGGTGGTGCATCCCGATGACCGCCCAAGGGCCGAAGGTTTGGCCCCCGATGCGCTGGTGGTGGATGGCGGCGCGACCCGCGCGCAATCGGTGCGGAATGCTTTGGAGGCATTGGCGGACAATCCCCCCGACCGCGTGCTGATCCATGATGGCGCGCGGCCCTTGGTGTCAGGCGATCTGATCGCACGGATGGCGGCCGCC
Organism: Rhodobacteraceae bacterium PARR1; assembly: GCA_002256185.1. GTDB lineage: Bacteria > Pseudomonadota > Alphaproteobacteria > Rhodobacterales > Rhodobacteraceae > Paragemmobacter. The sequence continues at coordinate 20,100 of NKIT01000009.1, forward strand.
TTGGACCATGCCCCCGGTGCCGCCCCTGCCCTTGCCGTCACCGATGCGCTGTGGCGCGGGGCGGCGGGCTTGGTGGTCGGCACGCAGGACCGCAGCGCGCTCTGGCGGGCGCAGACGCCGCAGGGTTTTCGCTTTGACGCCATCCTTGCCGCCCACCGCGCCCATCCCGGCGATGCGGCGGATGATGTCGAGGTGGCCCGCGCCGCAGGGCTTGACGTCGCCATCGTCGAGGGCGACGAAGACAATATCAAACTGACCTTCCCCGGCGATTTCGCCCGTGCGGAACGGATCATCGCGGCACGCAAGGCAAGGTAGGCACATGGATATTCGACTGGGCAATGGCTTTGACGTGCATGCCTTTACCGACGGCGATCACGTCTGGCTTTGTGGCGTCAAGGTGCCGCATGGCCGCGCGCTTTTGGGCCATTCTGATGCCGATGTGGGGATGCACGCCCTGACCGATGCGATCTATGGCGCTTTGGCGATGGGCGACATTGGCCGCCATTTCCCGCCCTCTGACCCGCAGTGGAAGGGGGCGGCCAGCCATATCTTCCTGTCCCATGCGGCGGATTTGGCCCGTGCGCAGGGGTTCACCATCACCCATTGCGATGTGACGCTGATTTGCGAACGCCCGAAAATCGGCCCCCATGCCGATGCCATGCGCGCCGAACTTGCGCGGATCATGGGGATTGAGGTCGCGCGGGTCAGTGTCAAGGCCACCACCTCGGAACGCTTGGGCTTTACGGGACGCGAGGAAGGCATTGCCGCCATCGCCACCGCCGCACTGGTCAAGGCATGAGCCGTCTTTTCGCCACCTTCTTTGGCATCGGCCTGATGCGCCCTGCCCCCGGCACTTGGGGCAGTCTGGTCGCCGTGCTGCTGGGCTGGGCGATCTATCGCTATGCCGGGTTCCCGGTGTTGGTGCTGGCAACGCTTGCCGTCACCGCCCTTGGCTTTTGGGCCATCGGACGGGAGTTGCGCGACCGCCCCGGTGAAGACCCGCAGGAAATTGTCATCGACGAGGTCGCAGGCCAATGGATCGCACTGCTGTTCCCCGCGCTGGCCTTTTACGGTCGCGGGTTTGAAGGCTGGTTGCCTTGGCCCGCCCCTGTGGCAGCTTTCCTGTTCTTTCGCTTGTTCGACATCTGGAAACCGTGGCTGGTCGGTCGCGCGGATCGGCGCGGCGATGCGGCGGGGGTGATGCTGGATGATCTTTGGGCCGGACTTTTCGCCGGGGTGGCGTCAATCCTTGCCGCTGCGGCCTATCACCTGCCAATGATCCTGAGGGGGTGACCCGATGACCGCGTCCGCTGATGTGCTGCAATCCGCGCGCCTTAAGGGCCTGCGCCTTGCCACGGCAGAAAGCTGCACCGGGGGGATGATCTCTGCCGCGCTGACGGCGGTGGCCGGATCGTCGGATGTGTTTGACCGGGGGTTCGTCACCTATTCCAACGCCGCCAAGGCGGACATGCTGGGGGTGTTGCCCGAAACGCTGGCCGAGTATGGCGCGGTGTCAGAACCTGTGGCGCGAGAAATGGCCGAGGGCGCTTTGGCCCATAGCCTTGCCAATCTGGCGGTATCCGTCACCGGCATTGCTGGTCCGGGTGGGTCAGAGTTCAAGCCCGAGGGGCGGGTGTGCTTTGGCCTTGCCCGTCGCGGGGCAGCAACGCGGGTGGAAACGGTAGAGTTCGGCGCAATTGGCCGTGATGCGGTGCGGCAGGCCACGGTGAACCATGCGCTGCGCCTGCTTGGCGCGGCTTTGCGCTAGATTCACATTTCGCTCGGCTTTTGCCCTTTGCTGCAAAATGGGCGCATAAATTTTAGGCGGAATGTAATTTGCCCGTTATTGCGGCGCGTTTCGGTGCGCTTGCCCGTTTTCACGGCATGGCTTTGACGCTTTGACCACCCGCAGCAATCCTGTGGGAGGAAAACACCAAATGAATGGCGCAGATACCGCCTGGATACTCATGGCCACCGGCCTTGTTCTGTTCATGACCTTGCCGGGTCTGGCGCTGTTCTACGGCGGCCTGGTGCGGGCGCGGAATGTGCTGTCGGTGTTCATGCACTGCTTTGCCATCGCGGCTTTGATGAGCGTGCTGTGGCTGGCCTTGGGCTATTCCATCGCCTTTGGCGGGCCGGGGGCGCTTTGGGGTGGGCTTGGCAAGGCGTTTCTAAGCGGCGTCACCGTGGACAGCCTGACCGGCACCCTGCCGGAGGTGTTGTTCTTCGCTTTTCAAATGACCTTCGCAATCATCACGCCCGCGCTGATCGTGGGCGCTTATGTCGAGCGCGTGGGATTCGGCTTTGTGCTGCTGTTCTCGGCCCTGTGGATGCTGGTCGTCTATGCGCCGGTCGCGCATTGGATCTGGGGCGGCGGGATGCTGGCCGATGGCGGGATTTTCGGCGCAACCGGGGTGCGGGATTTCGCGGGCGGCATCGTGGTGCATGAAACTGCAGGTTTGGCCGCGCTTTTGATCGCGGCAATGCTCGGACCGCGCAAGAACAAGCACACTCCGCCGCATTCGCCGGGGATGGTGATGATGGGCGCAGGGATGCTCTGGGTCGGTTGGTTCGGCTTTAACGGCGGGTCGGCTTTGGCGGCCAATGGGCAAGCGGCGATGGCCGTGACGGTCACGCATCTGTCGGCGGCGGCGGCCTCGCTGACGTGGATTTTGTGGGAGCGGGTGAAGTTCGGGCGCACGACCCTCGTCGGTCTGGTGACGGGCACGATTGCGGGTCTGGCCTCGATCACGCCCGCCTCTGGCTATGTCACGCCTGTGCAGGCGCTGGTGATCGGGGCGGTGGCCGGGGTGCTGTGCCAAGAGGCAGTGGGGCTGATCCGCACCAAGTTTGGCATTGATGACACATTGGATGTCTTTGCCGTGCATGGTGTGGGCGGGATTTTCGGGACCATCATGGTCGCGGTCTTTGGTCTGGGCACATGGAGCGCGCAACTGGGCGGGCTGGCCGTGGTGGGCGTCTGGACGCTGGTGGCGACGTTTGTGCTGGTCAAACTCGTCGGCGCAGTGACCCCCTTCCGCGTGGATGCCGAGGCCGAGACGAACGGTCTGGACCTGTCGGTCCATGGCGAGCGGGCGTATGAGCTGAATTCTTAAAGGCGGAAGGAGCAAGGGCGTTGACGGGGCTCCAGTGGAGCGCCGGCAACGACCGCGATAGGGCCGCGCCTGACCGCCGGGTGGGTGCGCTTTGCGCGCCCGCCCCCCGTCTTCGAAATTGGGCGGGGCGGTCGGGCGCGGCCCGGGTGCTTTGGGCACCCGGGCAATCCCAAACGTTGCGTTAAGCCTTAAACCCTCGGCCCGTGCAATTCCGCCGCCCGCCGCTCAAACGCCCGCACCACGCGCTGCATGGCGTCGTTGAAGACCACACCGATGATCCCTTGCAGGATCGCGTTGCGGAATTCGAAATCCACGAAAAACTCCACCTCGCAGCCGCCCGGCACATCCCGGAACGCCCAAGTCGAGCGCATGTGCCTAAACGGCCCGTCAAGATATTCGGTGTCGATCTTCTTCACCTCTGGCCAGAGCGTGACCCGGCTGCCGAAACGCTCGCGGAACACTTTGAAGCTGATCACCAGATCGGCCTCCATCACCTCACCCGCGCCATTGGCCCCGCCCGCAACGGGTGTGCGTGACCGAATCCGCGCGGCGGAATTCCATGGCAGGAATTTCGGGTAAGACCCGACATCGGCGACCAGAGCATACATCTGATCCGCCGTGTAGGGCAGCCGCTTGACTTCATGATGGGTCGGCATCGGCTCTCCCGCGCAAAAACCGCCATTCGTGCGGCGTGACTTGGATGTTGCTTTTCGTTACACGGGGGGCGGAAATCAAGGGTGTCGCAATGTCGCAAAGACCATATGTGATCGATCAGATGATCAGCGCCAAGGCCATCGCCGCGCGGGTCGAGGCGCTGGCCGCAGAAATCACCGCCCATTATGCGGGCTGCGACAAGCTGGTGGTCGTGGGCCTGTTGCGCGGGTCCTTCGTGTTTATTGCCGACCTTGTCCGCGAAATCGCCCTGCCGGTGGAGGTGGATTTTCTGGAAGCCTCCAGCTACGGCGACGCGATGCATTCCAGCCGCGAGGTGCGAATCCTCAAGGACTTGCGCGGCGAGATTGCGGGGCGCGATGTGCTGGTGGTCGAAGACATCGTCGACACCGGCTTTACCCTGCACCACGTCAAAAACCTGCTTCTCAGCCGCGAGCCCAAACGGCTTGAGGTGTGCGCGCTGCTGGACAAACCCTCTCGGCGTGAGGTGGACATTCGCGCCACCTGGACCGGGTTTGAAATCCCCGACGAATTTGTCGTGGGCTACGGCATTGATTTTGCGCAGCGCAATCGCAATCTGCCTTACATAGGCAAGGTGCGCTTTACCGAGTGAGGGCCGATGGACCGGATGCTGATCAAGATGGCGATGTGGGCGCGCAACCCGCCGCCCTTGTGGAAGGTGCTGTTGGTGCTGGGCGTCATCGTCGGCTGCTTTGTCATCGTCGGCTTTGAAAAGCTGGTTGGCTGGCCCGACTGGCTGACTGTCAACGGCAAGGTGCGCTAGGGGCAGATGCCCCGCCTTCGCGCAAATTCGTGACTGGCCTCAGGGCCATTGGACCGCTAACCTTCGGGTGATTGCTACCAAGGGGTTTTTCATGCGCGTTCTTCCGGTTCTCCTTGGTCTGGCGGTCATTGCGGCGGCGGGGGGATGGATGCTGTCTGCGCCTGCAACGCTGCCAGCGGACACATTCGACGGGTTGACCGGCGATCCTGTGCATGGCCAGCAAGTCTTTACCGCTGCAGGCTGTGCATCCTGCCACATGGCCCCCGATGCCACCGGCGATGCGCAACTGGTGCTGGCGGGCGGGCAGCGATTCCCGTCGGATTTCGGCACCTTCATCGCGCCCAATATCAGCAGCGACCCTGATCACGGCATTGGCGGGTGGAGCGTGATGGACCTTGGCAATGCCATCCAACGCGGTGTCGCGCCCGACGGCAGCCATCTTTACCCGGCCCTGCCCTATGCGGCCTATGCCAAGATGGTGCCGCAGGATGTGGCGGACCTGCATGCCTATCTGACCACCCTGCCCGCCGATGCCACCCCCAATGCCGCGCATGAGATCGGCTTTCCCTTCAACATCCGCCGCTCTCTGGGCCTTTGGAAGCTGCTGTTCACCGGGCAGGATTGGGCGGTTCAGGGCGATCTGACCGAAGAAGAAACCCGCGGCCGCTATATCGCCGAGGCGATGGCCCATTGCGGCGAATGCCACACCCCGCGCAACGCCTTGGGTGGCTTGGACCGGGCGAATTGGCTGGGCGGTGCACCCGATCCATCGGGTCAGGGCCGTATCCCGGACATCCGGCCCTCGGCGCTGACATGGTCCAAGGAAGAGATTGTCGAATACCTGACCTCGGGCTTTACCCCCGAATATGACTCGGTCGGTGGGCATATGGCGCATGTGGTGGACAACATGTCCAAACTGCCCGACAGCGACCGTCAGGCCGTCGCCGCCTATCTGAAACGGGTGGGCGGCTAAGGCGCGTTTGGCGCGATGCCGGGTCTGACTTTGGGGCAAGTCTGACCACAAAAGCGGCGAAAGACCGCCAGAGGTTGCGATAGAGCAATCCCTCTCCGGCTTGTGATTGCGGTGCCATGCTAAAGATGGTATCGATTGGCAAAACAAACACGAGCAGCAGTGCCAATCATGACCAGAACCACAGGCTTTGCCGCGTTTGCGGCGATCACCCTTTTGCCGTCCATCGCCCTTGCGCAGGACTACGGCAATGATTTTGACCGGCCCGGTGGCCCCACCGGCGGGTTCGAGCTGGAATATATCGGGACCGAAAACAAGACCCGGTCCTACTTTGGGGGCGACATCAACCTGATGCAGCGCGGTCTGTCGGCGGGCGCGGTGACGCTTGGCTTTGACCTTGGGGTGGACGCGACCTTTGATTTGTCCAAGGGCGATGACCGTTACGCCTTCTTCGGGGCCATCGTCGTTGATCCCGGCTTTGGCGAGATTGCGGTGGGTGCACCGCGCAGCATCGGATCGGTGCTGATTGACCGCCCGACCTTCGCCGGAAATCAGGCGCGTGACCGTGATCTGGAGGCCGTCTTTCCGCCGATGTCGGACAGTCTGGCCAAATCGCGTCAGGTGCAAAGCTTTGGTGCGCGATATGAGTCGACATCGGGCGCGGTGCGGTATGGCGCGTCGCTGCAAAAGCTGGATGGTCTGGACGGCATGTTCCTGCAAGCCGGGGCGGAATACAGCTTTGGACAGGGCGCGGTTGAGGGCGTGTTGGAAAAGCGCACCAATACCGATGGGTTGAACCTGCCGGTGGGTGTGTCCGGTTCCGCGCAGCAGGTGGATTACGCACTCTATCTGGGCCATCAGGACGGGGCCACGGACACCACCGGCGTTCAGGCCGGTGTGGGCTATGCCGTGTCAGACAGCCTGCGCGTCGGCGGCGATTTCGGCCTGCGCCAGACCCCGACGGATGAAAGCATCTATTACGGCGCCAGCGCCGCCTACAGCTTTGACAGCGGCGTCTTCGCCCAGATCGGCGTGAGCGACGGCAACGACACGCGCGTGATGTGGGACGCGTCGATCGGGTTTGATTTTTGATCTCTGCCCCCCGATCACAGAAAAGGGCCACCCTATGGGGTGGCCCTTTATGATTGATATGGCAGGCGTTTAGGCCCGCCCCAACTTCTCCAACCGCGCCGCGCGCATCCGCGCGAAATCATCCCCGGCGTGGTAGCTGGAGCGGGTCAGCGGCGTGGCCGAGACCATGAGGAAGCCTTTGCCATAGGCTGACGTCTCATAGGCCTTGAATTCCTCGGGCGTCACGAAGCGGTCGATGCGGTGGTGTTTCGGCGTCGGTTGCAGATATTGCCCGATGGTCAGGAAATCCACATCTGCGGCGCGCATGTCGTCCATGACTTGCAGGACGGATTGCCGATCCTCACCCAGACCGACCATGATGCCGGATTTGGTGAACATCGCGGGGTCGAGTTCCTTGACCCGCTGCAACAGGCGCAAGGAATGGAAATAGCGCGCGCCGGGGCGGACTTCGGGATACAGGCCGGGGACGGTTTCCAGATTGTGGTTGAACACATCGGGCCGCGCCTCAACGACCTTTTCCAGCGCGTCGGGGCCGCATTTCAGGAAATCGGGCGTCAGAATTTCAATCGTGGTGCCGGGCGCGCGGTGGCGGATGGCCCGGATGGTCTGGGCGAAATGCTCTGCCCCGCCATCGTCCAGATCGTCACGGTCAACGGATGTGACAACGACATGGTTCAACCCCAACTCGGCCACCGCATGGGCGACCCGTCCTGGTTCAAAGGCATCGAGCGTCTGCGGCTTGCCGGTCGCCACGTTGCAGAAGGTGCAGCCACGGGTGCAAATCTCACCCATGATCATCATGGTGGCGTGGCCTTGGCTCCAGCATTCACCGACGTTGGGGCAACCGGCCTCTTCACACACGGTGACGAGTTTCTTTTCCTTCAGGATGTCGCGGGTTTTCTTGTACCCCTCGGACGTGGGGGCCTTGACGCGAATCCATGACGGCTTCTTGGGCTGTTCATTGTCGGGGCGATGCGCCTTTTCGGGGTGGCGTTGGTCAGGCAGTTTCAGGTCGCGCAACGGGCATCCTCCCCAATGACGTTGCCTTTGGACATAAGGCCAACTGCGCCCTGTTGCAACGTGTGGCGGGGACATGGGCCATTGCACGGCGCGCATGGCGGATTGACCTGTGTCATGGGCCGCCCGGCGCTTGTGTGCTCCCCCAAGGCGGTGCAAAACTGGGGCATGACGATGGGACTGGTTGAGCTTTGTATCGCGATTTTCGTGCTTCTGGTGACTCCGGGGCCGACCAATACGCTGTTGCTGATCGGCGGGAGCGAGCGGGGATTGGTCCGCGCCCTGCGCCTGATCCCCTCTGAAATCGCGGGATACCTGAGCACCGTCCTCCCCTTGGCGCTGGCGGGAAATGCGCTGCTCGACTCCCTCCCCGGGCTGCGCGCCGCTGTGGCGTTGGTGGCGGGGGTGTGGGTGGCCTATCTGGCCGTCAAGCTGTGGCGTCTGCCCGTGCAGGGGCTGCGGCAGGCATCCGTGACGGGGCGGACCGTGTTCACGACGACGCTGCTGAACCCCAAGGCGCTGATCTTCGGGCTGGTGCTGTTGCCCGACCCGGACCATCTGGCGCTGAACATCGGGATATTCGTTGCGCAAATTCTGGTGGTGGCCGCAGGTTGGGCCGCGCTGGGGGCGGTCATCGGCCATGGCGCCAAAGGCCAGCAGGGGCGCGATTGGATGCCCCTGCTGCGGCGTGCGGCGGCGGTGTGGCTGGTGTTCATCTCGGTCACGCTGATCCTGCGCGGGATCGGCGCGGCGTAAGGTTCAGCCGATGCGCGGGCCTGCGGGGCCATAGCGTTCATCGTAATGCCGCTTCAAGCGTTGCAGCGCGATGCGCAGCACGATCTTGCCGGATCGCGCCGCCCAGCCCATGCGGCGTTCGGCCATCTCAAGCCCCTCAAGGAAACAGCAGCAGCGCAGCACCACATCCCCCAGACCGGGGCCAAGGTCGGTCAGCGCCGCTGCCACACGGTCACGCGCGGCACGGGGGCCATCGGCCATGCCGCTGTCGGATTGAAAGCCGCCACGATCTGCCCCGGTCAGGAAGCGGTCCCAATTCTGCGCCACGCGCGGGCCCATCTGCGCCATTTCGAAATCAATGCGGATCTGATCGGCGGCGCGCATCAGTTCAGGCTCCAGATAGACCCGCCCATCCTTGTCGCGCTTGCGCCCCAACACGGCGACCGGGCTTTCGGCGGCGTTATAGCGGATGCGACGCGGACCGTCGGGCGCGTCGATGCTGCGGGTGGAAAACTCGCGGTGTTGCGCACCGTGGATCGTGCCGGGCAGGTCCGCCCCTGCGGCACTGAGCCGCTTGCGGGCCGCACGCCCTGCCGGGGTCAGCGCATAGGCCGCCACCCTGCCCGACCGGATGCAACTGATCCAATCCTTCAAGGCAAAGGCCTGTGCAACGGCACGGTCAAGCACCGCCAACCGGGCGGCCTGCCCTGCCCCGGTTTCGCGCAAAACCACCGCGCGATCCATGTCGGGGGCGACGACCAGCACCACCTGTGGTTCCGCCAGCAAGGGCAGGATGCGCTGCGCCTCGGTCATCAGGCGGTGGTCCGACAGCGCCAGCGTGTCGCGGCTTGGCGTTGCCTCGGGATGCGCGGCGGGGGTGTCGCCCGTCGCAAGGGATGTGGCACCGCTGATTGTGGCACCATTCATTCTGGAGGCAGACATGGCGTTCTCCGCATTGGGGGGGGACGCCCTGCCCGACCCCGTGCCCTGCGGAACAGCCTGCGTCTGCCGGGTCAGCCGCAGCAACGCTTCGTCCACCAGCGGATCATCGCGCCGGTTTTCATAGCGCCGCACCTGCCGCAGCACGGTCGAGGCATGGCATCCGCGTTGCCGCGCCAGTTCCCGCAAGGACAGACCATCGCCCGTATGGACGAGATAGGCCTGCACCCCTTGCGGCAACCAGTCCGGCAAGTGGAGGGTCGGGGTCGGGACGGGAGTCCTGTCGGCAGCCAATGTCATCGGTAATCCCACATCCACAGAGTTATCCACAACCAGAGCGTGCATTGGTTACTTGATCGTTAACACTGGCGGCAAATCCCATACTTCCTTTCAAAAGCTAAACAAAACCGAAGGCAGCGCACGCCGCAGCACCCCGCTCGCGCAACGCTGGGTTGCGCTGCGCTAGGCTGGTGGCTTGTCCCTTGCCATCAGGTGCCATGATGAACGCCATCCCCTCCAGCCTGCCTGTCCCGCAATCCGCTGCGGAACCAACCGCCCAAGACAGCCTGCGCCGCCCCCGGCTTTTGATGCGCGCGGCGCGGATCGGGTTGCAGGACTATCGCCGCGACCGCGACCTGCGCCGCATTCTGCCGCAAGCACTGTTTTCCGCGTTGAAATCCGCCTCACCCGAAGCAGCCCTGGTGATGATGGCCGCGCAAGGGGCCGCCCTGCTGGAGTGGCTCAGCGAAGAGGAGGCGCGCATCGAAACTGCCCGCGTCGCCGCCACCGCAGGCTATTCGCCGCTGCGCCATATCGAGGTGATGATCGCCCTGCTGGCCGAAAAGCGGCTGACGCGGGTGGTGTGACATCGTGAAAACGCAAAGGCCCGCCACAGAGGTCTGCGGCGGGCCTTCGGGACAGAGGTGATGGCGATCAGATGAACGCGTCGGGCATCGACTCTTTGCGTTGCGCCACAAAGGCATCCAGCGCCTCGCGCGTGCCTTCGTCCAGATGCGGCTGCTGGTAATCGCCCAACTGCTTGGCCACACGTTCGGCGGCCAGTTGCATCGTGTCGCGGCTGCCCTCTTCGGCCCAAGTCTCGAACGGTTTGTAGTCGAACAGGTCAGACCGCCAGAAGGCCGATTTGAAATTGGCCTGCGTGTGTTCGCAGCCCAGATAGTGACCGCCCGGACCGACCTCACGGATGGCATCCATGCCTTGGCCGTTCGTGTCCATGATGATGCCTTGGGCCAGATGGTGCAGCGTGCCCAACTGGTCGGCGTCCATCACGAATTTCTCGTATGAGGACACAAGGCCGCCTTCCAGCCAACCGCAGGCATGCAGCATGAAGTTCACGCCCGACAGCAGCGCCATGTTCAGGCTGTTGGCGGTTTCATAGGCCGCCTGCGCATCCGGCAGTTTCGACCCGCAGAACGACCCGCCCGACCGATAGGGCAGCCCCAGACGCCGCGCGAGTTGCCCTGCGCCATAGGTGATGTGGCTGGCCTCGGGCGTGCCAAAGGTTGGCGCGCCAGAGTTCATGTCGATCGAGGTCACAAAGGCCCCAAAGATCACCGGCGCACCGGGGCGGATCAGTTGGGAATAGGCGACACCTGCCAGAACCTCGGCCAGCACCTGCGTCAGCGTGCCCGCCACCGTCACCGGGGCCATCGCCCCACCGACGATGAAGGGCGAGATGATGCAGGCCTGATTGGCCTTGGCGTAAACCTCCAAGGCACCCATCATGATGCCGTCAAAGGTCAGCGGGCTGTTGATGTTGATCAGGCTGGTCATCACCGTGTTCTGATCGACGAAATCAGACCCGAACAGAATCTTGGACATCTCGACCGAATCCACGGCGCGGCTGGGTTCCGTGACCGATCCCATATATGGCTTGTCAGACAACACCATATGCGCGTGCAGCATGTCGAGGTGGCGCTTGTTCACCGGAACGTCAGTCGGTTCACAGACCGTGCCGCCGGAATGGTGCAGCCATTTCGACATATAGCCCAGTTTCACGAAGTTCTGGAAATCCGCGATGGTGGCGTAACGGCGACCACCTGCGATATCGCGCACGAAGGGAGGACCGTAAACCGGGGCCAGCACAAGATTGCGGCCACCCACCTCGACATTGCGCTCCGGGTTGCGGGCGTGCTGGGTGAACGAGGACGGTGCCGTTGCACAAAGTTTGCGCGCGAGACCCCGCGGAATGCGGACGCGTTCCCCCTGAACATCGGCGCCTGCCTCTTTCCAGCGGCGCAAAGCCTCGGGGTTTTCGACGAAATTGACGCCAACCTCTTCCAGAACGGTGTCGGCGTTCCATTCGATGATCTGAAGCGCTTCTTCGTTCAGGATCTCGAAGTTCGGGATGTTGCGCTGGATGTATTTCGCGGTCTCAAGGCTGACCGCCGTGCGTTCTGCCCGCCGGGCCGACCCACCGCCGCCGCGCACCCGCCGTCCGCCTGTCGCCGCAACATCCATGTCGCCCATCGTCTCTCTCCATCATTAGCTGCTGATGCAGCGCATTTGCCGTCGCTTATGCGCCAGCCCGCGCCCGATGCGCCCGCCGAATACGGCGCTTGCGGCAGAAAAACGACATGCGCGCAGGTCGCAAGCGACCAATGCCCGCAAAAGCAAAACGGCCCCCGGTGGGCAACCGGGGGCCGCGTTGCAGGCTGTGCTGTCGCTTACCGATAAAGCAGCGACCGACCGCCCGCAAAAAGATGCACCTTCGCCGGATCGGCGGCCAGACGCACGGTTTTATAGCGCAGTTCGGGATGAATCCCCGGCAGTTTGGCGATGACCTGCGCCGCGTCGCCTTGGCGCTTGAAATACAAAAGCGTCACTTCGCCCAAGGCTTCGGTGATCTCCACCTCACCGGCAAACGCCGCCTCGCCATCGGTGGCGAGCAGGTCTTCGGGACGCATCCCCACATTGACGCGCAGGCCCATATCCGCCGCCGTGGTAGGAACATGCGACCGCGCCATGCCGCCATTGTCCAGCTTTACCACCGTCTGCGCGCCGGTTTCCACCACTTGGCCCGCCATCAGGTTCATCGCCGGGCTGCCGATGAATTGAGCGACGAACTCGTTTTCTGGGCGTTCGTAAAGCTCCAACGGACTCCCGACCTGCGAAATCCCGCCCCCTGCCAGCACAACAATCCGGCTGGCCAAGGTCATCGCCTCGACCTGATCGTGGGTCACGTAAACCATCGTCGAGTCGGGCATGTTCTCTTTCAACTGCGCAATCTCGATCCGCGTGGCCACCCGCAGGGCGGCGTCAAGGTTCGAAAGCGGTTCGTCGAACAGATACACCTTCGGGTCGCGCACAATCGCCCGCCCGATGGCGACGCGCTGGCGTTGACCACCTGACAATGCCTTGGGCAGGCGGTCCAGATAGGGCGTCAGTTGCAGGATTTTGGCGGCTTTATCGACGGCGGCGGCAATTTCCGCCTTGGTCTTTTTCGCCAGTTTCAGCGCAAAGGCCATGTTGTCGCGCACGGTCATATGCGGATAAAGCGCGTAGGATTGGAACACCATCGCAATGCCGCGCTGTGCCGGGGGCACATCGTTCATCCGCGTGCCGTCGATGGTGAAATCGCCGCCCGTGATCCGCTCCAGCCCCGCGATCATCCGCAACAGCGTGGATTTCCCGCAGCCCGAGGGGCCGACAAAGACGACCAACTCACCCGTCTTGATGTCAAGGTTGATGTCTTTCAACACCTTGACCTCACCATAGGCCTTCTCGACATTCGTCAGTTTCAGATTGGCCATCGTCTTCCCCCCTTAACCCTTACGGGCGAGGATACATCCCCAACCCGCCAAAATGACCGTGCCCGCAACGGGGGACACGCTTCCCAATTCCATCCCGATCGCCTGCCAATTCCCTGTGGGCAGCGATATTTGCGCTGGCTCAGGGCCAAGGTTGAAGGCGCAGAAAATCGTCTCATCCCCTTGGCGGGTAAAGGAAAACAGCTCTCCCGCCGCCTGCCAATCGGTCATCGCGCCCTGCGCCAGCACGGGATGCGCGCGGCGAAAGGCCAAGGCGCGGCGGTAGTGGTGCAGCAGCGCCGCAGGGTCCGCCTCTTGCGCCGCGACCGACAGCGGGCGATGCGGCGCGGTCACGGGGAGCCACGCTTTTTCAGCGGTGGAAAAGCCGCAGAGCGCGTTGTCCGATTGCCAGACCATCGGCGTCCGACACCCATCGCGGCCTTTGAATTCGGGCCAGAACTGGATGCCATAAGGGTCTTGCAGGTCGTCAAAGGCAATCTCTGCCTCTGGCAGACCCAATTCCTCGCCTTGATACAGGCAGACCGAGCCGCGCAGACACATCAAAAGCGTCGTGTAAACCCTTGCAGCGGCGTCAGAAAGACCCCAGCGGGTGATGTGGCGCACAGTGTCATGGGTGGAATAGGCCCAGCAGGGCCAAGCATCGGGTGCCGCCGCCGCCAAACGGTCAAAGGTCAGCGCCGCCAAACCCGCCGTCAACCGCGCGGGTTGCAGCATCTCGAACGGGTAGCACATCTGCACCTTGTCCCCGCCCGAGGTGTATTCTGCCATGATCTCAAGGCCCCGTTGGGCATCGCCCACCTCACCCACGGCTGCGGCCTTATAGGGGGCCAACACGGCACGGAATCGGCGCAGGAATTCAAGGTTTTCCGGCTGGTTCTTTGAGAACAGATGAAGCTGGTGGTTATAGGGGTTCACGCTTGGCGCGATGGAGTCGTTCCGCAACTCAGGCGGCAGTGAAGGATTGTCGCGCAAGTATTTGTCTGCGAAGTAGAAATTGATCGTATCCAGACGAAATCCATTCACCCCGCGCGCCAGCCAAAAGCGCGCGACATCCAACAGCGCCTCTTGCACATCATCATTGTGCAGGTTCAGGTCAGGCTGGCTGGTCAGGAAGTTGTGCAGGTAATACTGCTCGCGCCGCGCGTCCCATTGCCACGCGGACCCACCGAACACCGACAGCCAGTTGTTCGGCGGCGTGCCATCGGGCTTGGGATCGGCCCAGACATACCAATCGGCCTTGTCATTCGTGCGGTTCTTGCGGCTTTGCGCGAACCACGGATGCACATCGGCGGTATGCGACAGCACCAGATCAATCATCACCTTGAGGTTCAGCGCATGCGCCCGCGCCACCAAGGCATCGAAATCCGACAGGCTGCCGAACATCGGATCAACGTCGCAATAATCGCTGACGTCATAGCCGAAGTCCTTCATCGGGCTGGTGAAAAACGGGCTGATCCAGATCGCATCCGCCCCCAAGCCCGCGATATGGTCCAGCCGCGCGGTGATCCCGGCCAGATCGCCCACCCCATCGCCATTGCTGTCTTGATAGCTGCGCGGGTAGACCTGATAGATCACCGCCCCGCGCCACCAATCGGCATCCTGCCCGATCACGTCTTTCATATCCGTCTCACTTCACCGATCCGGCCAAAAGGCCGCGGACCAGATATTTCTGCATGGCAAAGAACACCGCCAAGGGCACCGCAATCGACACGAAAGCAGAGGCTGACAGGATCTCCCAATCCCCACCGCGAGAGCCCATCAGGTTCACAAGGTTGCCGGTCAGCACCTGTTGGTCATTGCCGGTGCCAAGGAACACCAAGGCGACCAGCAGGTCATTCCATGTCCACAGGAACTGGAAAATCGCGAAAGACGCCAAGACAGGAAAGGACAGCGGCAGGATGATCTTGATGAAAATCTGGAAATCCGTCGCCCCGTCAACGCGCGCATTCTCGATGATGTCGCGCGGCAATCCGGCCATGTAGTTCCGAAGCAGGTAAATCGCCATCGGCATGCCAAAACTGGTATGCGCCAACCAGACCCCCAGATAACCCTTGCCGATGCCAATCGCATTGTGCAGTTGCAACAGCGGGATCAGCGCCAGTTGCAGCGGCACCACCAAAAGCGCCACGACAAAGGCCACCAGAAGCGGACGCCCCGGAAAATCCATCCACGCCAGCGCATAGGCCGCGAAAGCCGCCACAAGGATCGGGATGATCGTCGACGGGATCGCCACGGTCAGGGTGTTCAAGAACGCCTCACCAATGCTTTGCCCGGCCATGGGGCTGGAGATGACGTTGGAATAGTTGCCAAGGGTGAAATCCGGCGGCGTCGCGGCGGTGACAAAGACGCGCGGCATGCGCAGGTCTGCCATCGTGGTGGCTGATGCCAGCGCAAAGGCACCGGCCGCCTGCACGGTCAGGGTCTGACCATCGGGCAGCGTCGCGGTTTCACCGGCGGCATAAGCCTCTGGCTCTTTCGACGATGTGCCCCAACGGCTGATCTCAGCGCCCTGCCCGTCGAACAGGTTGCCTTCGATCACGAATTGCCCGTCCTTTTCCACCTCTTCCCCTCCAAGCCGGATGGCGGCGAGTTGGCTTTCCTGCGTCATCAGCGCCCGCCACCAGCCCGAGGTCACGATCTGATCCCCGGTGCGGAACGACGATACCAGCAGCCCCGCCGTCGGCAGCACCCAAAGCGCCACCAGAAGTGCTGTCGACAGATGCACCGCCCATTGCAGCGCGGATTTCTTTCCGGCGATGTTGTCCATCAGCGCATCTCCTTGCGGGCGTTGTAGACGTTCCAGATCAGGATCGGCGTCACCAGAAGCATGATGATCATGGCTGAGGCCGACCCCACCCCCCAGTCGAGCGAGCGGAACAGCTTGTCATACATGTAATTGGCCAGAACCTGCGTCTCCCACTGGCCGTTGGTCATGGCCAGCACGATGTCAAAGACCTTGAGCACGACGATGGTGATCGTGGTCCAGACCACAACCACGGTCGGCATGATCTGCGGCACCTTGATCTGGAAGAAAATCTGGAACGGGTTCGCGCCGTCCAGAATCGCGGCCTCGATGGTTTCTTCGGGCACACCGCGCAGGGCGGCAGACAGGATGACCATCGCAAAGCCGGTTTGAATCCAGACCAGCACGATCATCAGGAAATAGCTGTTCCAATAGGGCATCGACAGGAAGGTCTGCGGCGTGCCGTAGGGCAGTGTTGCGGTCAGCGTGCCGACCAGCCAGATCACCAGCTCATAGGACACAAAGGCCAGCAGCGCCGCGACGGCAATCTTGACGGCAACGATGCCGGGATGGCCGCGGCGTTCCACCTCGCGCAGCGGGGACAACAGCGCCCAGATGCCGAACAGGGCGGCGGCGATGGTTGAAATCAGGATCAGCGCGGGAACCACCTTCAACGCGATCACCGATCCGATGCCGCCATCAAATTGCAGCCAAAGCGCGTTCAACAGGCCGATCTGCGCGCTGCCTTCGGGCCGGGTGTCATAGATCAGTTTCCAGATCACCGACGCGCCGACAAAGGAAATCGCCATCGGCATGAAGATCAAGGATTTGGCAAGGTTGCCCCATTTGATCCGGTCAGTCAGTTGCGCCGCCAACAGGCCAAAGGCGGTGGACAGCGCGGGCACCACGATCAGCCACAACATGTTGTTGCGCATCGATTCCCAGAACTTCCCCTCGCTCGCCATGGTGCGGTAATTGTCCAAGCCCACAAAATCACCGGTCTTGCCATGCACCGACAGCCACAGCGTCGCGAGCACCGGATAGGCAAGGTAAAGCGACAGGCCGAACAGCGCGGGGAACAGGAACAGCCACGGCCGGATCAGGTTGGCGCGGTTGATGTTGCGCCCGGCATTCGGGCCACTTGGCGGATAAAGCACTTTGTCGAGGAAAAGGTTCGACAGGTAGAAATAGCCGATGCAGCCGCCGACACCGCCGACGATGACAAACAGGGCCTGAATGGCCGGATTCATGATGGTTCCTCCCCCCGGAAGATGCGGGCGCTGTCCGGCGCGGAATTACGGCGGGACCGGCGCGTCAGGCTTTGCGTCTGCGACGTCGCAGGCGCGGGGCCGTCACAGGGGACGGCGGAAAAGGTGCCCGGACCGGCGCGCAGCCGGTCCGGGCATGTCACATCACTTCGGCCACGAAGCGTCGATGGTTGCGGCGACTTCTTCGGCGGACTTGCCGCCCGAATAGTCGACCATGCCGGTCCAGAAGGTGCCAGCGCCAACAGCGCCCGGCATCAGGTCAGACCCGTCGAAACGGAAGGTGGTCGCGTTGGCCAGAATCTCGCCCTGCTTTTTCAGCGCTGCCGAACCATAGAGTTCGGTGTTCACGCCTTTGAACGGGGTCACGAAACCGGTCTGTGCCATCCACACTTCATGCGCGATCGGCGTTTTCAGCCATTCGATGAAAGCACGGGCCGCGTCGCTGTCCTTCATGATGAAGGCGAGCGTGCCAGCGCCCAAGACGGGCTGGCCGAGGTCTTTGCCTGCATAGGCGGGGAAGTAGAAGAAGTCCGCATCGGTGCCCAGTTCCGTGCCTTCGGGGAAGAAGGACGGGATGAACGACGCCTGGCGGTGCATGTAGCACTGCGGCGGCGACGTAAACAGACCCTTCGGGCTGTCGCGGAAGTCGGTCGAGGCAACGGCAGCGGCACCACCGGCAACATAGGCGTCGTTGCGGGCGAAGTAGCCGAATTCGTTGATCGCTTCGATCACGGCCGGGTCAGAGAACCCGATCTCATGCTTGACCCACTTGTCATAGGTTTCCGGCGACTGCGTGCGCAGCATCATGTCTTCGACCCAGTCGGTCGCCGGCCAGCCGGTCGCACCGCCCGAACCCAGACCGATGCACCAGGGGGTGCCACCATCGGCCACGATCTTGTCGGTCAGGGCCTTCAGGTCTTCCATCGTCGTGGGCACTTCATAGCCCGCGTCGGCGAAGGTGTCGGGCGAATACCAGACCAGCGATTTCACGTCGGCCTTGTAGGGGAAGGCGTACAGGGCTTCGGCCCCGTCCTTGCCCTTGTAGGTGCCCAAGGCGGCCCACGAAGCGCCAGCGCCGTAGTTGTCGGTCAGCCAGGTCTTGGTGTCGTCGCCCAGCGGCACGACAAAGCCCTTGGCAGCCAGATCGCCAATCAGGCCCGGCTGCGGCAGAACGGCGACATCCGGGGGCGAACCCGCTTCGGCGTCGATGACGATCTGCTGCTCGTAACCTTCAGACGACGAATAGCTGACGTCCACGCCAGAAGCGGCCTCGAAATACGCCAGCATGGATTCGACCAGAACCTGGTCCTCACCACGCCACGGCCCGAACAGGGTCAGGGTCTGACCGTCCAGATTGGTCGCCTCGTCAAAGGCTTTGTAGCTGTCCCAGTTGAAGGCGCCTTCGCCCACTGGAAATTTCAGGTCCTGCGCAAACGCGCCGCCTGCGGTCAGCGCGATCAGCGCCGAACCGGCCAGAAGTCTTGCAGTCATGATCTTCCTCCCGTTTCCCCCCCGCCACTCTGCGGGGCGGTGAACCAAATGGCGGTCAGAATCGGTTTCAAACCGCTTTGGATGGCATATCTTTTGCCGATCCTTCGCCACCTGTCAATCCAAAGCGCCTTGGAACCGACCCAAATGCCCTGTGGCGCTGCGTCCGCGATGCGAAAACGATTTCACATGCTGCGAGATAGGGCTTTGACCTTGACTTGCCGTGCCACTAGTCTAGCGCCCGGTTTGAAACCGTTTTGGGCGAACCAAAGGGGCGTGTTGCGGTTTTGGGCGGTACCTTGAACAGCATGGCGAACAGTGTGGCGCAGGGGGGCGCTGAGGGGCGATGAATCTCAAGGAACTGGCCGCCAAACTGGGCCTGTCACCCACCACCGTCAGCCGTGCGCTGAACGGCTACCCCGAGGTGAACGAATCCACCCGCGAACGCGTCATGGCGGCGGCGAAACGGCACAACTACCGCCCCAATACCCGCGCCATCCGTCTGGCCACAGGCCGCGCCTTTGCCATCGGCCATGTGATCCCGCTTGCCAGCCGGCATGAAATTGTGAACCCGATCTTCGCCGATTTCATTGCCGGTGCCGGTGAGACCTATTCGCGCAACGGCTATGACATGGTGCTGTCCGTCGTCCCCGATGAGAATGAAGAGGACGCCTACCGCGATCTGAAAGCGCGCGGATCGGTGGATGGGATGATCCTGCACGCGCCCCTGATGAACGACCCGCGCATCGCGCTGTTGCATGACGTGGGCCTGCCCTTTGTGGTGCATGGCCGCGCAACCGGGGCCGACCTGCCCTATTCCTGGGTGGATGTGAACAACCGCCGCGCCTTTTTACGGGCGACGGAATTCTTGCTGGACCTTGGTCACACCCGGATCGGGCTGGTCAACGGGCTGGAGCATATGGATTTCGCCATCCGCCGCCGCAGCGGATATGCCGATGCCCTGACCGCGCGCGGCATCACGCCGGACCCGGCGCTGATGTCATCCGATGAGATGACCGAAGTGTCGGGCTATCGCGCGGCGGGGCGCATGCTTGACCTGCCATATCCACCGACCGCCTTGCTCGCCGCGTCGATGATTTCCGGCATGGGGGCCCGCCGCGCCGTGGAAGAGCGCGGGATGGAGATGGGGCGGGATATCTCGATCATCATCCATGACGATGACCTGTCCTATATGAAAAACGGTGAGGATGTGCCGATCTTCACCGCCACCCGCTCATCCGTGCGTGAAGCGGGGCGCTTGGCGGCAGAAATGCTGCTAGGGCTGGTCGCCGACTCCGCGATGGGGCCGCAGACCCGGATGCTCGAGGCTGAATTGATCATCGGGCAGTCCACCGGACCTGCCCCCAGACCCGCAATTCCAAAAGGTTGACCATGGTTCTGTCGCGTTTTGATTTCCCCGAAGGCTTTGTCTTTGGGGCCGCCACCGCCGCCTATCAGATCGAAGGCTCGTCCTTTGGCGGCTGCGGGTCGTCGCATTGGGACACGTTCTCGGCCACGCCGGGCAATGTGAAGGGTGCGGAAAGCGGGGCCATCGCCTGCGATCATTACCACCGCTGGGGCGATGATCTGGACCTTCTGCGCGCCGCCAATATGGACGGCTACCGCTTTTCCACCTCTTGGGCGCGGGTGATGCCGGATGGCGTGACGGTGAACGCGGATGGCATGGATTTCTACGAACGGCTTGTGGATGGCATGCTGGAACGCGGGCTAAAGCCGTTCCAGACGCTGTATCATTGGGAATTGCCCTCTGCCCTTGCCGATCAGGGCGGCTGGACCAACCGCGACACCTGTTTCCGCTTTGCCGATTTCGCCGAAGCGATCACCCGCCGTCTGGGCGACCGCGTCGCTGCCATCGCCACCATCAACGAGCCGTGGTGCGTCTCATGGTTGTCGCATTTCTGGGGCGTGCATGCCCCCGGTCAACGCGACATCCGTGCTACGGCGCGGTCGATGCACCATATCCTTCTGGCCCATGGCGCAGCGATGGAGCGGTTGCGCAGCATGGGACAGCCGAACCTTGGGATCGTGCTGAACTTCGACTACGCCCAAGCCGCGAGTGACAGCGCCGAAGATCAGAAAGCCGCCGCCCTGTGGGATGGCATCTTTAACCGCTGGTTCATCGAGGGCATCACCAAGGGCACCTATCCCGCGAATGTGCTGGAAGGTCTTGACCCCTATATGCCCGCCGCTTGGCAAGACGACATGGCGCTGATCGGCCAACGCTTGGACTGGCTGGGGGTGAATTACTACACCCGCCACATCAACGCCCATGACGCCGCTGCCCCTTGGCCGCACCTGAAAGACGGGCAAGGCGATCTGCCGAAAACCCAGATGGGCTGGGAAATCTACCCCGATGGTCTGCACCATTTCCTGACCCGCATGGCGCGCGATTACGTGGGCGACTTGCCACTCTATGTCACCGAAAACGGCATGGCCAATGCGGATGTGCTGCAAGATGGCGCGGTAAGTGACGATGTGCGCACGGATTTCCTGTTTTCCCACCTTGCCGCCACCAAACGCGCCATTGCGGACGGGGCCAATGTGAAGGGCTTTTTCTACTGGTCACTTCTGGACAACTACGAATGGGCCGAAGGCTATGAAAAGCGCTTCGGGTTGGTCCATGTCGATTACCAGACCTTGGCACGGGTGCCCAAATCCTCGTATCACGCCTATGCCCGCGCGCTGGCCAAGAATGACTGACCGCCGCCCTGCCCGACACGCTTACGGAGACTGCCTGACATGAGCCTTGCCATCCTCGCCGATATCGGCGGCACCAACACGCGGGTCGCGCTGGCCCAAGGCACGGCGGTCAAGGCCGACTCGATCCGCCGCTTTTCCAATGCCGACTATCGCGGTGCGGGCAAGGACATCGCCCATATCCTGCGCGATTATCTGGACCAGACCGGGGCTGCGGTGGATGGTGTTTGCGTTGCGGCTGCAGGTCCGGTGCAGGACGGCGTGGCGACCATGACCAATCTGGATTGGACGATGGACGCGGCAAAGCTGTCGGGGGCCACTGGTGCGCGCCGTGTTGCGATTCTGAACGATCTGCAAGCGCAAGGTCACGCCTTGGGCCATATCGCGCCGGACCATCTGCGCCGCGTGATGGATGGGCCGGTCATGGCAGGGTCGATGCTGGTGGTGGGTCTTGGCACGGGCGTCAATGCGGCCCCCGTGCATGGCAGCGGGGCCGCGCGTGTGGTTCCACCGTCAGAATGTGGGCATGTCAACATGCCGGTGCGATCCGAAGAGGATTTGCGCCTGATGCGGTTCGTGGAGCAGCTCTTGGCCTCACGCGGCGAGGTTCCGCATTGCGGCGTGGAAGAGGTTCTGGCCGGGCGCGGCCTTGGCAACCTTTATGCCTTTGCGGCGGCCGAGGCGGGTGTTGCCGGGGGCCTGACCTCGGCCGAGGTTCTGGCGGCTTTGGACAAGGGCGAACCCGTGGCCACCCATGCCGCGCGGCTGTACGTCCGCATCCTTGGGCAGGCCTTGGCGGATTTGGCGCTGATCCACCTGCCCTATGGCGGGATTTACCTGATCGGCGGCATGGCCCGCGCGCTGACCCCGCATTTTGACGCCTTTGGCCTGACCGCCACCTTCCGCGATGCGCGGCGGGTGGACCTGCTGCAAAAGGATTTCTCCATCACCGTGGTCGAGGATGACTTCGCTGCGCTGACCGGTTGCGCCGCCTATCTGGCCGCCACCGCCTGAGTTACTTCGGCAACCGTTCCGACAGGAATTGCAGGGCGACCGACAGGCCGTCCTGCGAAATGCCATGACCCATGCCGCGCATGACATGGCCATAGGTTTCAAACCCCGCATCGACCAAAGCATTGCCCGCCAAGGTCATATCCTCAAACGGGACCACCTGATCCTGATCGCCATGCATCAACAGCACCGGCGGCTTGACCTGCACTTCGGCTTGCAGGGTTTCCGGCACCAAAAGCCGACCAGAGATCGACACCACCCCGGCCATCTTTTCGGCCCGGCGCGGCGCGATGTGCAGCGACATCATCCCCCCTTGGCTAAAGCCAATAAGTGCCAGCGCCGAAGGGGTTAGACCGTATTCTTGAAGTCGTACATCAAGAAAGGCGTTCAAGTCACTGACTGAAAGTGCCATTCCGGCCCGCGACTCCGTTTCCGATGATCCGTCCAGCCATGGAATCGGGAACCACTGATAGCCAAAGGCGTTGTTGATGCAGCGGTCCGGCGCATCGGGGGCGACAAAGGCGGTTCCGGGCATATGCGGGGCCAGCACGTCGCCGATGTCCAGCAAATCCGCCCCATCCGCACCATAGCCATGCACAAACACCACCAGCGATGTCGCCTTGCCCTGTGCCGCGCCTTTGCGCCCAAAGCGCAACTCCCGAATGCTCATCTGATCCCCTCACGGTCTTTGGCCACATGGTAGTAAGCCCACAAAAGCCGCGCCGCAACCGACCGCCATGGCGACCACGCCTGCGCCATCGCCCTTAGCGCCTTTTCGCTGGGCCGCGCCTCAAGCCCGAACAGCACCCGCGCCGATTCCTGCAAGGCGAGGTCACCGGGCGCGAACACATCCGCCCGACCAAGGGCGAACATCGCGTAAATTTCAGCCGTCCAGACGCCGATGCCGGGAACAGCGGTCAAAACCGCCACCACCTGCCCATCGGGCACCGCGCGCAGGGCGGCAAAGTCGATCCCGGCCGTTGCCAGTTCCCGCCCATAGCGCGCCTTTTGCCGCGACAGGCCCACGGCACGGCAGTCTTCATCGCTCGCCTCAGCCAGACGCACAGGATCGGTCAGACCCGCCGCAACCATCCGCGCCCAGATGGCATTGGCGCTTGCCACGCTCACCTGTTGGCTGACGATGGCATCAAGCAGCGCCGCAAACCCATCCGCCCGCCGGCGCAGGGGTAAAGGGGCGCAAAGCGTTGCGGCATGGGCAAAGCGCGGCTCACGCGCGGACAGGAATGCCACGCCTTCTGCCAAACAATCCGGGGTTTCGATGATGCTTCCAACCATGCCGCCAGCTAACCCTGCGGCCTGTTATCGCGCAATCCGTATCCTGCCATGCCTTGCAGCGGCGGGACGGCGGGCCTAGACATTCCATATGACCGATATGACCACCCCCTCCGACGCCCAAGCCAAACGCAACGTCCTTGTCCTTGTGGGGGCGCAGGCGGTTCTTGGCGCGCAGATGCCGATGATCTTTACCATCGCCGGTCTGGCAGGACAGGGGCTTGCGCCCAATGCCTGCCTTGCGACGCTGCCGATCACCTGCATGGTGGTGGGGTCAATGCTGACCGCCACGCCGATTTCGGCCTTTATGCAGAAACACGGGCGGCGTGCGGGTTTTGTCGCAGGCGCAGTAGGCGGGGCGATCGGCGCCGCTGTGGGGGCGCTGGGGCTTTATGTCGGGTCGTTCACGCTCTTCTGTCTGGGGGCGCTGCTGTCGGGCATCTATATGTCGGCGCAAGGTTTTTACCGCTTTGCCGCTGCGGACACAGCCTCTGACGCCTTTCGCCCCAAGGCCATCTCCTGGGTCATGGCGGGGGGATTGCTGTCGGCGGTCCTTGGCCCGCAACTGGTGAAGACCACGGCGGATGCGATGGTGGTGCCGTTTCTGGGCACTTACCTTGCGGTGATCGTGCTGAACGTCGTGGGGATGTTCCTGTTCTTTGGCCTGTCGATCCCGAAACCCCGTCCCCCGGTTGCGGGCGCGGCCACCGGGCGCACGCGCGGCCAGATGATCCGCACCCCGCGCATCGCCGTCGCCATGATCTGTGCGACGGTATCCTATGCGCTGATGAACCTTGTGATGACCTCTTCGCCGCTGGCTGTGGTGGGCTGCGGCTTCACCAAGGGCAATGCGGCGGACATCGTCACCGCGCATGTGCTGGCGATGTATGCGCCGTCCTTCTTTACCGGCCATCTGATCGCCCGCTTCGGAACAGAGCGGATCGTCGCCTTGGGTCTGGTGATTCTGGCAAGCGCCGGGGCCGTCGCGCTGACCGGGTTTGAGCTGACCAATTTCTTCGCTGCGATGATGCTGCTGGGTCTGGGCTGGAACTTCGGCTTCATCGGCGCGACGACGATGCTGGCACAAGAACCGACGGCGGTGGAAAAAGGCCGTTTGCAGGGACTGAACGATCTGGTGGTGTTCGGTGGGGTCACGCTTGCCTCGTTGTCATCGGGCGGGCTGATGAACTGCGCGGGCGGGTCTGTGCAGCACGGCTGGCAGACGGTGAACCTTGCCATGCTGCCCCTGATCACGCTGGCGGGGGCGGCGCTGGTCTGGCTGGCACTGCGGCCCAAGGAAACGCGCTAAGCCGTTCAGGCCACCCGCGCCATCGGCAGATGATGCATGACCGGACGCGCGCCCTGATCCAACAGCACCCGCGCCTCGCGCCGCGTCACCAGCGGCAGCGCGGCACGGCGGGAGCGGTGCGGGAAATCGCGGGCAAAATCGGCCAGCACGGAGGCATCACCGGCATCAATGCCTGACTCTGCCCCATCCTGCGCCAAGGCCAGTTCTGCCACCGGGCCAAGCAACAGGGTCTCTGCCTCAAGCCCCTCGGCCAACAGGATGGCGTGACGGTCGGTCAGCACATGCACGTAATCGCGGGCGCGGGCGGGTTCCAGTCGGGCCAGGCCCGCCTCGGCCAAGGACAGGGCGGGGGCCAGAACCTCGGCCACGCCAAAGAACATCTCAACCGCAGCCCCGGACAGCGTGACGCGGTGTTGTTGCGACAGCCCCGCGCCCGTCTCTGTCCGCACCGCCCAAAGGCCGGGATGGCTGCGCATCGCCAGACCTGCACGGCAGGTCGCCAGCACTGTGACCGCCCGCCCGTCGCGGTCCATCAGACGGTCCCCCGCCGCAACCTTCCCCGCCGCAATCCATCCGTCCATGGTGGCAAGACGGGTATCGGCCAGAAAGCACAGCGGCCCCTTGGTCGTGTTGTTGTAGCCGACAGGATCAATGTCGATCACCATGGCGATCATCCCCGTGGCCCAAGGAACGCCGTCAGGATAGAGGACGGACAGCGCCCCGGTCGTGGTGTTCTTGACCAGTATCGCATCGACCCGCGTGCCAGTGGGGATCACCAGCCCAAAGATACTGATTCCCGGCTGCACCCAGCCTGACCCCACAACCTCCCACGTGCCGCCACCGATCGACAGATCCTCGCCGACATAGAATCTGTCATTGGGAGTGGTGAAACTGACGCTGTTGGTGCTGCCAAAGAAACTGAGGAACAAGGTCTGCTGCGTCGACAGGAAATTCAGCGCCAGAAGCGAGCCGAGATAGCTTTGCATCGACATGGAATACGTCGGCATCGAATGTCCTTCTCATCCGCAAAATGGGCGGCGATTGGGTCCATTCGATAAACATTGTTTCCGGCCAAGGTGTGGCCTGCCCGGGGCAGTGCGACGGCGGTTGCACTAGACCCGCCCGAAAGCCGCCCTCAAAAGACCCCAGCGCCGCGCGAATTCGGACGGCTCCACCGTCCCATCCGCCACGCGCTGGGGTTCCCGCGCCACCAGCGTCAGGATCGGCCCGGCCATGTGGCAGGCGATCAGTGCGGGCCGTGCGGGGGCAGGCACCCTGCCCCGCGCCTGTGCCAAACGGTCCAGACCCCGCCGCGCCAAGGCCGCCACGGCATCAGGCCGACCGTCCAGCAGCGGGATACGGCCCCGGTCTTCCAGTTCCGGAACGGCGCGCAGGAAATTGGCCAGCCCCATGGCCCAGCCATAACCACGCACGGCACCCTCTGCCCCCGGCCCTGCCCCCAGCGCCTGCGCAGAGGCCCATGTCAGACCTGCGGCGGTGTCCTCGAGATAGGCATCCAAGGCGGCCTCATCGGCGAAGGCATCCGTGTAGATGTCCCAGCGCCGCGCCTCGGCCATGCGGTCCAGCACGGCTGTATCCACGCGGCCCTGAGCAATCAAAGCCGCCAATGGTCCCGCCACCTCATGCGCGCGGGCGGGCTTGCCTGCCGCCGCTTCGGCCACGATATCGCGCCACCATTGCAGGCGCATCTCGGCAATCATCGCCTCTTTGGTGACCCAAGGCGCGCGGGCAATCTCGAGGTTATAGGCGTAAAGCACCGCGAGCGGTCCCCGTGCCGCCACGGGTGCCGCCATCAGCGCGGCAAAGCGGTCCGGGTCGCCCCGTTCGACCAGCGCGGCACAGGCATCGAGGCTCATACGACGGGGGCCTTGAAATCGCGGATCAGTTTCCAGTTGATGGCATCCAAAAGCGCCTCAAAACTCGCATCCACAATGTTGGCGCTGACCCCCACAGTGGACCAGCGCCGCCCGGCGGAATCTTCGGAATCGATGATGACCCGTGTGACGGCCTCGGTCCCGCCTTGGGTGATGCGCACCTTGAAATCCACCAGCTTCATGTCGTCGATACAGGCCTGATAGGGGCCAAGGTCCTTGCCCAAGGCTTTCGCCAAGGCGTTCACCGGCCCACGGTCGGTCCCCGTCTCATCCATCGATTCTGACACCGACAGCATCTTCGCCTCACCGATCTTCACCACCACCACGGCTTCCGACAGGCTGACCATCTGGTTATACTTGTTCTTGCGACGTTCCACCGTCACGCGGTAGCGCTTGACCTCAAAGAACTCCGGCAGCAGGCCCAGTTCCGCCCGCGCCACCAGCTCAAAGCTCGCCTGCGCGCCGTCATAGGCATAGCCCTGATCTTCGCGTTCCTTCACCACATCCAAGATACGGCCAAGGCGCGGGTCTTTGGTATCAACCACAATCCCCGCCGCCGCCAGCCGCATCCGCAGGTTGGATTGCCCCGCCTGATTGGACATCGGGATAACCCGCTCATTGCCCACAAGCGCAGGATCAATGTGCTCATAGGTCGTGGGGTCTTTCAGGATGGCCGATGCATGCAACCCCGCCTTGTGGGCAAAGGCCGAGGCCCCGACATAGGGCGCCGCCCGCATCGGCACGCGGTTGAGGATATCGTCCAACTGGCGAGAGGTTTTCAGCACCCCCGCCAAAGCCTCAGGCGTCACGCCGGTGTCAAAGCTGCTGATGAAGGGTTCCTTCAACAACAGCGTCGGGATGATCGTCGTCAGGTTGGCATTGCCACAGCGCTCGCCCAGACCGTTCAGCGTGCCTTGGATCTGCCGGCACCCCGCCAGCACCGCCGCCAGCGAATTGGCCACCGCATGGCCCGTGTCATCATGGCAATGGATGCCCAGACGGTCACCCGGAATGCCGGATGCAATCACCGCCTCGACCACACGCCCCACCTCGGCGGGCAAGGTGCCGCCATTGGTGTCACAGAGCACGATCCACCGCGCCCCTGCCGTCAGCGCCTTGTGCAGACAGGACAGCGCATAGTCGGGATTGGCGCGATAGCCGTCAAAGAAATGCTCGGCGTCAAACAGCGCCTCGCGCCCCTTTGCCACGCAATGCGCGATGCTGGTGCCGATGGCATCAAGGTTTTCGTCCAAAGTCGCGCCAAGGGCGGTGCGCACATGGAAATCATGGGTCTTGCCCACCAGACAGACCGCAGGCGTTCCGGCATCCAAGACTGCGGCCAGCACATCATCATTCTCAGCCGACCGCCCGATCCGCTTGGTCATGCCAAAGGCGGTCATCCGCGCCCGCGTCTGCGGCGCATGGGCGAAAAACTCGCTGTCCGTCGGATTGGCCCCCGGCCAGCCGCCTTCGATATAATCCACGCCCAAAGCATCCAAGGCCCGCGCGATCACCTGCTTTTCGGCGGTGGAAAACTGCACGCCTTGGGTCTGCTGCCCATCGCGCAAGGTGGTGTCGAACAGGTAAAGCCGTTCCCGCATCACAGACCCACCTCTTCCCCGTTGCTTAAATATCCTCGGGGGGTGAGGCCGCAGGCCGAGGGGGGCAGACAGCCCCCCTGATTTTTCGCAGAAAAATCGCTCACAACAGCCCCTCCAGACGCGCGGCGTCAAAGCCCGGACCGGGGAGCAACTCCACCCCCGCCTTGGACATCCGCACTTCCACCCCTGCCGCCAGCAAGGCCGCTTTCATCGCATCGACGGGGGCGAAATCCTTGGCCACCATCGCCGCCTCGCGCAGCGCGGCCAGACGCGCGGCATAGGGAATGAGTAGATTGAGTGTGTCTTGCCGACTACCCAGCCGAGCTTCCAACTGATCAAAGCTAAGGATACCAAGAAAATCTAGGTTCCTTGCCAAATCATTATAGCACGCCGTATTGGCCAAAGCCTCAAGCGCGACAAGCGCTGAATGCGTGTTCAGATCGTCCGAGAGCGCGGCGATAATGGCTTCATTCGGGGCAAGTTCGCGTGCCTTCCGGAGGTCAGCGAATTGTCCGATCAATCTTACAAAATCATCGAGCTTCGATGCGGCACCAGCCGCCTTCTCCGCCGTCCAGTCCATCGGCTTGCCGTAATGGGTGCCCAGAAACACCAGCCGGATCACCTCACCCGGCACGCCCTGATCCAGCAAATCCCGCACGGTGAAGAAGTTGCCCAAGGATTTGGACATCTTCTTGCCCTCGACCTGCAACATCTCATTGTGCATCCAGACACGGGCGAAACCCGCCTCGGGGTGGGCGCAGCAGCTTTGGGCGACCTCATTCTCGTGATGCGGGAATTGCAGATCAATCCCGCCGCCGTGGATGTCAAAACTGGGGCCGAGCAGTTCCAGCGACATGGCCGAGCATTCGATATGCCAGCCCGGTCTGCCCCGACCCCAAGGCGAGTCCCAGCCGGGCAGGTTTTCATCCGACGGTTTCCACAGCACGAAATCCATCGGGTCGCGCTTGTAGGGGGCCACCTCTACCCGTGCCCCCGCGATCATGTCATCGACCGACCGACCCGACAGGTGCCCGTAATCGGGGTAAGAGCGCACATCGAACAGCACATGGCCATCCGCCGCATAGGCATGGCCCTTGGCGATCAGCCCTTCGATCATCGCCACCATCGCGGGAACATAGGCGGTGGCGCGGGGTTCAAAATCCGGCCGCAGCGCCCCCAAGGCGTCCATATCGGCGTGATACCAGCCGATGGTTTCCTCGGTCCGTTCGGCAATCAGCGCCTCAAGGCTGCCCGCAGCACCGGCCTGTTGTCGGGCAAGTGCGGTGGCGTTGATCTTGTCATCCACATCGGTGAAGTTGCGCACATAGGTGACCTTGCCGCCATAGACGTGCCGCAGCAGGCGATAGAGCGTGTCGAACACCACCACGGGTCGCGCATTGCCCAGATGCGCGCGGTCATAGACTGTGGGGCCGCAGACATAGACCCGGACGTTTTCGGGGTCGATTGGGGTAAAGACCTCCTTCGAGCGGGTCTTTCCATTGTGCAGCCGGATGGTCACCATGTCGCGTCGTCCCTCAAGCCCCAATCCTCACGCCCCAATCCTCACGCCCCAGTTCTCATGCACCTGTCCGATACAGGCCATGCCGTCTCCCGGCGCGGGTCTAGCAACTTCATCCGGACTTGGGAATGACGATGACAGCCCGCACGACCAAAGGTCAGCGGGCAATACAGCCGATGCGGAGGAGGCGTTCTTTCGTCATGCCCGCAGCGATAGCCGCAAAACGCGCCAAGGCCAAGCGGGATCACCATAGCAAAAGGGCGGGACCATCGGCCCCGCCCCCTTGCCCATACCGCCGCGTGTTTAGAACGCGAAGGACACGCGCGCCTGCACCAAGGTGGTGTCCAGCGATCCGGCGGGAACGTCGTCAAACTCGTGCTGGATCACCTGACCACCCAGCGTCATGGTATCCGACAGGGCGTAGTCCATGCCCAGACCATAGAACGATCCGTCTTGGTCAATGTCGCCCCCGATGCGGGCCAGACCCACGGTGCCGTAAACCAGCGCCTGGCCCAGATCGGCACCGCCTTGCAGGCC
Source organism: Rhodobacteraceae bacterium PARR1 (assembly GCA_002256185.1). Taxonomy (GTDB): domain Bacteria; phylum Pseudomonadota; class Alphaproteobacteria; order Rhodobacterales; family Rhodobacteraceae; genus Paragemmobacter. Next base: position 50,598 of record NKIT01000009.1, read on the forward strand.
CAACCGACCGATGGAGTCGATGGTGTCAACGTTCAGCGCCCCAAGGTCGATGGATGCAAAATCCCAGGCCAGTTCCGCGCCCGCGACAAAGGTGCCGAAATCCATGCGATAGCCTGCGTGCAGACCGCCGATCAGACCCTCGCCCTGAAACGGGTCGGTCGATCCGACCTGTCCAAAGCCAAGCTGTCCACCGACATAGGCCCCGCCCCAATCATTGCCGACGGGCATCGGTGCCGATTGCATCACGGGTGCGGCCACCGTCGCCTCTTCGGCGACGATCACCGGACCGCCCGCAAAGGCTGGCGCGGCCAAGGCCCCACCAGCGAGACCAAACAGCGCAATCGTTGCAAGTTTTTTCATTCTCTCGTTCTCCTGTTCCAAGGGACACCCCTGTCTCACAGGCCCGCTTTGGGGGCCGGGGCTGTCCACATCGCCACGACCTGTTCAGTCGCTGACGCGCAGACAACCCGCCCAAGCGGAAAAAGACCCCTGCGGTTTTCCGCGCAGGCAGGAAACGGCCAGACCGGGGTTTACGCGCGGCAAATCCTTGCCGAAGCACGGGAGTTTCCCGCAAATGTGACCAACGCGCGGGGAACTATTCCCGTTCGGCCAATGCCAGCCATTCTTCCTCGGCACGGGCCAGCGCGCTTTGGCGTTCGGCAATCGCCTCGGTCGCCTTGCGGAATTTGGCGGGTTCCTTGGTGAACAGATCAGGCGCGGACAGGAATTCGGTCAGCTTGGCAATCTCGGCCTCCAGCCGCGCGATGGTGGCGGGCAGGTCGTCCAGCCGCTTGCGTTCGGTAAAGGTCAGGCCGGGGCGCGATTTGGCGGGCGCAGGGTCTGCCTTGGCAGGCGCTTTGACGGCCCCCTTGTCGGCGGGCGGTGTGGCCAGACGTTCAATCGCGCGATCCTCGGCGCGGGTGACATCGGTGGTCGGGCGTTGCGCGGCATAATCCGACCAGCCGCCGGGATAGACCGTCGCCCGGCCCTGCCCTTCGAGTGCGACGGTTGAGGTCGCCACCCGGTCGATAAAGTCGCGGTCGTGGCTGACCAGCAGCACCGTGCCGTCATAATCGCCAAGGATGTCTTGCAACAGGTCCAGCGTTTCCACGTCCAGATCGTTGGTCGGTTCGTCCAAGATCAGCAGATTTGACGGTTTCGCCATCAGCTTGGCCAGCAGCAACCGCGCCTTTTCCCCGCCTGACAGCGATTTGACAGGGGCACGCGCCTGACGTTCGTCAAACAGGAAATCCTTCAGATAGGCCACCGCATGTTTCGGCACGCCGCGCACCATGACCTGATCGGAATTGCCCGACACCCGCATCGTGGGATCGCCGGTCAGGTTGTCCCAAAGGCTCGCCTCCGGGTCCAGCTGCGCGCGGGTCTGGTCAAACACCGCGATATCGAGGTTGGTGCCCAGCGTCACAGTGCCGGTATCCGGGGCCAATTCGCCCACCAGCATCTTCAAAAGCGTGGTCTTGCCCACCCCGTTCGGGCCGACAAAGGCCACCCGATCCCCGCGCAACACGCGAATATCCAGCCCGCGCAGGATCACACGGTCGCCAAAGGTCTTGGTGATTCCCTTGGCCTCGATCACGCGCTTGCCGCTGGTGGTGCCGCTTTCAAACTCCATCGCTGCAGTGCCCTGACGACGGATCATCGACGCGCGTTCATCGCGCAAGGCATAAAGTGCGCGCACCCGGCCCATGTTGCGCTTGCGGCGGGCAGAGATGCCCTCAACCGCCCATTTCGCCTCGGCCTTGATCTTGCGTTCCAGCTTGTGGCGAGCCTCATCTTCTTCGGCCCAGACGGTTTCGCGCCATTCCTCAAAGCCTTCAAACCCCAACTCGCGCCGCCGCACCTCGCCGCGGTCGATCCACAGCGTGGCGCGGGTCAGGGCGCGCAGAAAGGCGCGGTCGTGGGAAATCAGCACAAAGGCGGTGCGGGTATCACGCAATTCGGTTTCCAGCCATTCGATGGCCTGGATGTCGAGATGGTTGGTCGGTTCGTCCAGCAGCATCAGTTCCGGCGCTTCGGCCAAAAGTTTGGCCAAGGCGGCGCGGCGACGTTCCCCACCCGAGGCGGTGGCCACCGGCGTTTCGGGGCGGAACTTCAACCCTTCGGCCACGACATCGACCTTGTAGCTTTCGCCCTCGGGCAGGGCCGAGGCTGCGAAATCGCCCAAGGTTTCAAACCCCGACAGATCGGGGTCCTGCTCCATATAGCCGACACTGACGCCCGGCGGCACCACGCGGATGCCCTGATCGGGTTCGACCAGACCCGCCATCACCTTCATCAAGGTGGACTTGCCAGAGCCGTTGCGCCCCACAAGCGCCACCCGATCACCGGGGTGGACCACGAGGTCAAGGTTGTCGAACACCGGATTGCCGCCAAAGGTCAGCGAGATGCCGGAAAGCTGAAGAAGGGGTGCGCGTGCCATGGCGGCACGGGTATGCGGCAAACGCAGCGGCGTCAACGGGGGGTTTTGGGGCGACCGTTACCCCGCCAAGGCCCGCAGCGCCCGCGCCCGCGCCGGGGGAATCGCGGCAATCTCGACGGCGGTAAAGACATGCAGCGTATCAAGGTCGGGGTCCGGCACAGCGTGATCGCTGACCCAGCCCCCCATCATCAGATAGGTCCGCAGCAGTGGCGGCAATCCCGCCAGCGCTGCCACCGGGTCAGGCACCACCCCCGCCAGATCGCGGGCAAAGGGGATGGCGTCCGCCCCACGCGGCAAGGGGGCCAACGCCTCGGGTGCTAGATGGCGCGTCAGATGCGCCAAGGCCGCGCGATGCCGCGCCGGATCGCGTCCGGGAAAAGAGGTGCAGCCACACAGCATCCCCGCCCCGCGCGCATCCACCTCACGCGTGATAAAGGCCCAGGCAAGGCGCAGCACATCGGTATCAAGCGCTGCTTCGGGATGGGTGCAGAACCGCCCAAGCTCCAGCACAGGGGGGGCAAAACTGGCAAGGCGCGACAGGTCATAGCGCGCCGCAGCATAGCCAAGACTGGTCCCGGCACCGCTGTCCATCGCCAAAAGACGAAACCCCGCCCGGATCACGCCTGACTCCTCGACCAGCACATGGATGGCCGCGACATCAAAGGCATCTCGGTCATCGGCCTGCGCATCGCCCCGGAACACCCGTCCGCGCAAGGCCATCAGATTGGCCATGTCTGCCGCAGTTTCGGCTGCGCGCACGGTCAGGCGGCCTCGGCTCAGGGGGGCGGCACAGGCTTGGCTCACGTGAATTCGTCTCCCCTCGCGACCGTCACGGCTTGGCGGGCCGGGGTTCCGGCCCTAGATACCTTTGGCGAAGATATGCACGCATCCATGATCCCGCCGCAACAGGCACAGGCATGGAGGGAAAGGACAAACTATGGACAAGGTCGAGAAAACCGACGCCGAATGGCGCGCGCAACTGTCGGAACTGGCCTATAAGGTCACGCGCAAGCACGCCACCGAACGCGCCTTCAGCCATGACAATTTCCCCAAAGACCCGGGCACCTATCGCTGTGTGTGCTGCGATGCCCCCCTGTTCGATCAGGCGACCAAGTTCGATTCCGGCACCGGCTGGCCCTCCTTCTGGCAACCCATCGACCCCGAGATGGTCGGCGAAACCGAAGACCGCACCCTCTGGATGCGCCGGACAGAGGTGCATTGCGCCCGCTGCGAAGCCCACCTTGGCCACGTCTTCCCCGATGGCCCGCGCCCCACCGGCCTGCGCTACTGCATCAACGGCGTGGCGCTGACCTATGAGTCGAAAGACTGATCCCTGCCCCGGTCTTCTCTGTAAAAATATCCGCAGGGGGTGAGCCGCTTGCGGCGAGGGGGGCGGCAGCCCCCCAGTCCACCTCTCAGCAATCGCCCCGCATCACTGCAGCAACTGATCCGCGCGCAAGCGGCCAAGGCTGCCCAAAAGCTGCTGGATCAAACCGATCTGCTTGATGCTGGTCGAGGTGATGCGGCGCGAGATTGCGACGACCTCACCCTTTTCCAGACCGAAGCGTTCGACATTGGCGACGCGGTCCTGATCGTCAAAGGTGATCGCCACCACCTGACGCTCAATTTCTTGCGGTTGGCGGGGACCGATGGTCTTGAACCGGCTTTGCACGTAAAACCAGCCGTTGTCGTTCAAAAGCCCCTCAACCGACGGGCGGCCCACCGTGGTGGCCACGGTTTCCTTGGTGTCCTGACCGACGGCGACTTGCGACAACTCATCTTCGGCGGGGATATAGCCGTGGTTGCGGTAAACCGGGGTGCAGGCGGCGGCGATCAGCACCGCGACAAGCGCTGCATTTCGGGCTTTGGCGAATTGGGCCTTGGCGAAAGCGCGGGCCATCGTGCCGGGGAAGAAAGCCATCCGCATCCTCTTTCGTCTTGCGCGCCCGATGCGCGTCCGGTCTGGACCGGTCCTGTCACTGTGACGGAGCAACCGCGCAAATCGCCCCCTTCCGGTCGAAGGGCGCTTGCCCAAACGCGGCAAGACCCGTATCGCAACTGGCAAGACAGCGGGCCTTTGCCCCTTTGCCATTGGCTTACAGAAGGATGGTCACTTGTTCAAGTAAAGGCGTTGTGGCCAGCGCGGGGGAACCCTGCCGCTTTGCCCGAGGCCTAAGATCCGGACAGACCATCCGACCAAATGAGGTGTGCCCATGACCGACATGAAATCTGATCCGCCCGCTTTGCCCAGCCAACCCTACCGCGTGGCGGCCTTGCCCACGCGTAAACCGATGCGCTTTACCTTTTCACCCAACGTGGCCGAACGCGCGGCGCTTGCGGTGGAACTGGGCTTGCTCGATCTGCCCGCCTTGCAGTTGGTGGGCGAAATCCGCGCGGCCGGGCGCAACGATTACACGCTTGAGGCGGCCTTGACCGCCCGCGTGGTGCAACCCTGTTCCATCACACTGGCCCCGGTGCCTGCCGCCATCAGCGAAGCGGTCCGTCGCCTTTACGTGCGCGATTACATCATGCCCGACGGGGATGAGGTGGAACTGGCCGACGATGACAGCATCGACCCCCTGCCCGAGGTGATCGACGTCGCCGATGTCGCGCGTGAGGCGCTGGCACTGGCGCTGCCGCTTTATCCGCGCGCGCCGGGGGCGGAACTGGGACAGGCGGTCTTTGCCGAACCCGGCACCGCGCCCTTGAAAGACGAAGACCTGCGCCCCTTTGCCGGCTTGGCTGCGTTAAAGGCCAAACTGGAAGGCGGCAGAAGCGACTAAGATGCCTTGCTGCGGCGGCTGACTCTGCCGCATAAGGGCCCCAAGACAGGCTGCGGAAATCATCCCAGAAAGGGGCTTGCGCCCCGCGCAAATCCGGGTATTTTCCGCGCCTCATTCGATGGCTGGTCATGGCCTGCGTCTCTGCAGGACAAACCGCTGATCGCAAAAGGAAATCGGGGTCTAATGTCCCCCTTTACACGAGGTTGAGACATGGCAGTCCCTCAGAACCGAGTCACCCGTTCGCGTCGCGATATGCGCCGTTCGCATGATGCTCTGGTCGCTGGCAATCCGCAGGAATGCTCCAACTGCGGCGAGTTGAAGCGTCCGCATCACGTTTGCCCGTCTTGCGGTCACTACGATTCGAAAGAAATCGTGGCCACCGTGAAGGCCGCCGAGGACGAGGACGCGGCGTAAGCCGCCCTTGCCCGCGCGCGCACTGGTGGATGACGGAATGAACACTCCGGCGGATCAGGGCGCGACGCGGATCGTCATTTCCGTCGATGCGATGGGTGGAGATCGCGGACCGGCAGCCGTCGTTGCCGGTCTTGGGCTGTCTGCCGCCGACTATCCCGGTGCGGATTTCATCCTGCACGGACCCGAAGCGGAACTGTCCCGCATGATGGCCGCAGAACCGGCACTTCGGGACCGCGTCACGCTGCGCCACGCCGACCGCGTGGTCACGATGCATGACAAGCCCAGCCAGGTGATGCGCCACGGTGATGGCACGTCGATGTGGTCTTGTGTCGACTCGGTCAAGAATGGCGAAGCCGCCGTTGCGGTGTCGTGTGGCAACACCGGTGCCTTGATGGCGCTGTCGATGATCCGCCTGCGCAAATTGCCGGGCATCAACCGTCCCGCCATCGCCAGCTTCTGGCCGTCGCGCAATCCGTCTGGCTACAATGTCATGCTCGACATGGGCGCGGATGTGAAAGCCGAGGCTGCGGACCTTTTGCAATACGCCATGATGGGCGCAAGCTACGCCCGCAACAGCCTGAACCTTCCCCGCCCGCGCGTTGGCTTGCTGAATGTCGGCACCGAAGAGCACAAGGGCCGGGCCGAGTTGAAAGAAGCCTATGAGCTTTTGACCAACGCGACAGAAACCGGCAGTTTCGATTTCATAGGCTTCGTCGAAGGCAGCGACATTCCGTCAGACCGCGTCGATGTGATCGTGACGGATGGCTTTACCGGCAATATCGCGCTGAAAACCGGCGAAGGCACGGCCAAGCTGATTTCTGACTTCCTGAAACAGGAATTCACGGCGGGCCTGTTTTCCAAACTCGCCGCCGTCATGGCCTTGGGTGTGCTGAAACGACTGCAAAAGCGGATGGACCCGCGCCGCGCCAATGGCGGGGTGTTTCTGGGCCTGAACGGCACGGTCGTCAAATCGCATGGATCGGCGGATGCCACCGGGGTGGCTGCGGCCATCGGGCTGGCGTGTCGTCTGGCGCAATCGGGCTTTCAGGAACGGCTTGCGGCACGGGTTGCCTCTGCGGTGCGGGCGGGGCAGGATGCCGCGCAAGACGGTGCCGGAGTCGGCCCGACAGGCGTGGGCCAAGGTGGCCCGGGGGGCGCATCCAGCGAATGACGATACGGGCCATTGTCAGGGGCGTCGGGCATTACCTGCCCGAACGTGTGGTTCCGAACGCGGAACTGGAAACGCTGGTTGAGACGAGCGATGACTGGATCAAGTCGCGTTCGGGCATCGAACGGCGGCATTTTGCGGCCGAAGGGCAGAACACATCCCACCTTGGCATCCTTGCCGCGCAGGCGGCTTTGGCCGATGCGGGCATGGTGGCCGATGACATCGACGCCATCATCCTTGCCACATCCACCGCCGATCTGACCTTTCCCTCTGCGGCGTCGATGATTCAGGCGGGCCTTGGCATGACGCGCGGCTTTGCCTTTGACGTGCAGGCGGTCTGCGCGGGATTCGTTTTTGCGCTGTCACAGGCCAATGCGATGATCCTTTCGGGTCAGGCCAAGCGCGTGCTGGTGATCGGGGCGGAAACCTTCAGCCGTTTGATGGACTGGACGGACCGCACCACCTGCGTTCTGTTCGGCGATGGTGCCGGGGCATTGGTGCTTGAGGCGGGCGACGGCACCGGTGCGGCCAGTGACCGAGGCATCCTTGCCAGTGACCTGAATTCTGACGGACGCCACCGCGATCTGTTGTATGTCGACGGCGGCACATCGACCGGCACCACTGGCCACCTGCGCATGCAGGGCAAAGAGGTGTTCCGCCATGCCGTTGAAAAGCTGGCAGAAACCGCCCATGCCGCTTTGGAAAAGGCCGGTCTGACCAGTGACGATGTGGATTGGATCGTGCCGCATCAGGCCAATATCCGCATCATCGAAGGCACCGCCAAACGCATGCAAG
>NKIT01000010.1 GCA_002256185.1 Rhodobacteraceae bacterium PARR1
TGCAACGGGCGCGAGGCGGGCCATGCTGGTGGCACGGGAGGCCGCCGGAACCCTTGCCGCGCGCGAAGAGGTTCCGGTGACGGCGGGCGCGTACCAATGGCTGGGCGGGGACATGGCGGGCAACCCGTTGCCTGCCGGGCCCTATCGGTTGACGGTGGAAAGCTGGAACGGGGACAAGCAACTCACCACCACCCCGGTGCAATCCTATGCCCGCATCACAGAGGCGCGGAATGGTCCTGATGGTGTGACCCTGTTGCTTGAGGGCGGGATCAGCGTGAAGGCGACCGACGTCACCGCCCTTCGTGCCGGGTCTGCGGGGTGACGTCGGCACCTTTCGCCTGCGCCGCCAGCGGTCTAGGGTCACGGCATCATGACCCAGCCGCTGACCCCCTCTGTGCCGCCCGACATCCTGCACGACTTGCGACGGCAAGATGCCGGATGGGCGGAAGCGGGGGCCGCGCTGCTGTCCGGTGGGCGGACGAACCATGTTTGGCGGGTGGGCAACCGGGTGTTGAAACACTATCGCCCGCATGCCGCGACACCCCTGTTTCCCAACGATCCGGGGGCAGAGGTGCGGGCACTGCGGCTGTTCGCGCCCGAAGGGCTTGCCCCGGAACTGCGGGCCGTGTCGGGGGAATGGCTGCTGATTGACCATATCCCCGGCGCGGTCTGGGGCCATAGCGCGGATGAAGACCCCGCACCGGTGGCGCAGGCCTTGGGCCGGTTGCATCGGCAAAGGGCGGACGAGGGCTTCCGCGCCTTGCCCAATGGCACGGCGGCGCTGCGGGCCGATGCGCTGCGGGTGGCCGGAACGCTGCCGATGCCACCGCTGCCCGATGTGCCAGACATGCCGCCGCTGCCGCCATGCCCGGTTCATGCCGATGCCGTGCCGGGGAATATCATTGCAGCACCCCAAGGGCCGGTTCTGATCGACTGGCAATGCCCCGGCCTAGGCGACCCGGCTGAGGATTTGGCCACGTTCCTTTCACCCGCGATGCAATGGCTTTACACCGGGCGCACCCTTAGCCCGGATCAGCGTGAGCGGTTCCTGAGTGCCTATCCTGGCCATGCTGCGGTGGATCGGCTGCAGGCGTTGGAACCGCTGTACGCTTGGCGCATCGCCGCGCATTGCCGCCATCGCGCAGCGAAAGGCGACACCGATTACGCCCAAGCCTTACAGCAGATGGCCTAACCCCACCCCAACCGCAAAGATCACGAAAGCGGCAGGGATCAGATACCAACGGCTGCGGCGGCGCGGCGGGGTCAGCGGGCGCGACGGTTCTGCCTGTGCAATCAGGGCGCTTTCCACAAGACGCGGCAGTTTGGGGCCAAAGCGGGACAGGACGCGGGCCGTGCGCACCAGATCGCGCAGCAGCGCCTTTGGGCCGATATTGCCGGCGATATAGGTTTCCACCACGGGCCGCGCGACCTGCCAGATGTTGATATGGGGGTCCAGACCACGTGCCACGCCTTCGACAACCACCATCGTGCGCTGCAAAAGGATCAGTTCGGTCCGTGTCTGCATGCCAAAGCGTTCAGTCACGTCGAACAGATAGGACAGCAGCCGCGCCATCGAAATGCGGCTGGCATCCATGCCAAAGATCGGCTCGCCCACGGCACGCAGGGCGCGGGCGAATTCGTCGATGTCGCGGTCGGGGGGGACATAGCCCGCCTCGAAATGCACCTCGGCCACACGGCGGTAATCCTTGCGGATGAAGCCCATGAGGATCTCGGCATAGACGCGGCGGGTGTATTCGTCGATCCGGCCCATGATCCCGAAATCATAGGCGATGATCGCGCCATCTGCCCCGACCTTCAGGTTGCCTTGGTGCATGTCGGCATGGAAATAACCGTCGCGCAGCGCGTGGTTCAGGAACAGTTGCAACACACGCGCGCCAAGCACGCGCCGGTCATGCCCCGCCGCGTCGATGGCGGCGTTCTCGTTCATGCCCAGACCTTCGACCCAATCCAGCGTCATCACCGTCTTGCCCGACAGGTTCCAGACCGGCTGCGGCACGCGAAAGCCTTCGTCATCCTTGGTATTGGCGGCGAATTCGGCAGCGGCTGACGATTCCAGCCGCAAATCCAACTCTCCCATCACCACGCCTTCGAAATGCGCAATGACATCCATCGGGCGCAGACGGCGGGCCGAGGGGGCGAAAATCTCAACCGTCCGCGCGATCAGATAAAACGCGTCGATATCCTTGCGAAAGGCGCGTTCGATGCCGGGGCGCAGCACCTTGACCGCGACTTCCTTGCCCGTCTCGGCAATGCGGGCGCGGTGCACCTGCGCGATGGAGGCGGCGGCGACGGGTTCGGAAAACTCGGAAAACACCTGATCGACGGGCAATTCCAGTTCCGCCGCGATCATCTGTTTCGCCACGGCGGTGGAAAACGGCGGCAACTGGTCTTGCAGGTATTTCAACTGTTCCGAAAGTTGTTCGCCGACCATATCGGGGCGTGTCGACAGGATTTGACCGAATTTGATATAGGCCGGACCAAGCGCCGTCAGTGCGCGGGTGGCGGGGGGCAGGTTCGGATCCCCCTTCAGCCCCAGCCATTTGAACGGCCAGCCAAGGGCATGAGCGACGATCCGCAGGCTTTTGGGCGCGCGAAAGGCGTCAAGAACCACCTCCATCGCGCCGGTGCGTTCCAGCGTGGCGCCGGTGCGGATCAACCGCCAGATATTGTGCGGTCCGCGCATCAGATCTTCCAGCCAGAGTGCAGGGCGGCCACCCCCATCGTCAGGTTGCGGTATTTCACCTGATCAAAGCCCGCCTGCCGGATCATTGCGGCGAATGTGTCCTGATCGGGGAATTTGCGGATCGATTCGACCAAGTATTGATAGCTGTCACGGTCATTCGCCACGATCTGACCCATCACCGGGATGACGTTGAAGGAATAGAGATCATAGGCCTTTTGCAGCATGGCATTGGGAATCCGCGAAAACTCCAGCACCATCAGCCGCCCGCCGGGGCGCAGCACGCGATAGGCCTCACGCAACGCATCGGCGATGCGGGTCACGTTCCGGATGCCGAAGCTGATGGTGTAGACGTCAAAGCTGTTGTCGGCAAAGGGCAGCGCCATTGCATCGCCCACCACCCACTCCAGCCGATCAGCCTGATGTTCCGCCTCGGCCCGTTTGCGGCCTTCGACCAGCATCGATTCGGTCATGTCGCAGACCACGGCGCTCGATCCTGGCGCGCGTTTCAGAAAGCGGAATGCCACATCCCCGGTGCCGCCCGCCACATCCAAAAGGCGCTGGCCGGGGCGCGGGGCCAGCCAATCCATCATCGCGTCCTTCCACAGGCGGTGAACACCGCCCGACATCAGGTCATTCATGATGTCATAGCGGCTGGCGACGCGGGTAAAGACGCCATGCACCATCCCGGCCTTGTCGCCCTCTGGCACGGTCTGAAAGCCGAAATGGGTGGTGTTGTCCTGATCTTCGGTCATTGTCTCTTGCCGTTCCCGATGCTTGCCTTTCCTTATAGGGCCGAAGTCAGGCGCTGCAATGCGCCGCCTTGTCCCGCCCCTTCCTGTCGCCAAAGGTCGCCATGCCCGAACTGCCCGAGGTTGAAACCGTCCGCCGTGGTCTTTTGCCGGTGATGGAGGGGCAGGTGATCCAACTGGCGCAGGTCAATCGCCCCGATCTGCGCTGGCCCTTTCCGCCGCGCATGGCCGAAAGGCTGACCGGGGCGCGTGTCACAGCGCTGCGGCGGCGGTCGAAATACATTCTGGCCGATCTTTCCACCGCCGAGACGCTGCTTATTCATCTGGGCATGTCGGGGCGGATGCTGATTTCCGGGGCCGTTGTGGGTGAGTTTCACCACCACCACCCGGCGCCAGAAAAACATGACCATGTGGTGATGGACATGGACGGGGGCGCGCGCGTCACCTTCAACGATGCCCGCCGCTTTGGTGCGATGGACTTGCTGGACACGGCGACGGCGGATCGTCACCCACTGCTGGCGGACATCGGGCCGGAGCCGCTGGGGAACGGGTTTTCCGACAGCTATCTGGTGGCGCGTTTGGCGGGAAAGAACACACCGATCAAATCGGCGCTCTTGGATCAGCATCTGGTCGCGGGTCTGGGCAATATCTACGTCTGCGAAACGCTCTACCGTGCCCGCATCCATCCCGCGCAAAAGGCGGGTGACCTGACCCGCGCGCAGGCGGCGTCCCTGGTGCCGATCATCCGCGAGGTTCTGACCGAGGCGATCGAGGCTGGCGGGTCATCGCTGCGCGATTATCGGCAGGCAGACGGGGAACTGGGCTATTTCCAGCACAGTTTTCAGGTCTATGGCCGCGAAGGGAAGCCTTGCGCAACGCCCGGTTGCGGGTCTGTCGTCGCGCGCCTTGTGCAATCGGGCCGGTCGTCGTTCTTTTGCCCGACCTGCCAGCACTGACGCTGCGGCGTATTGCCAAGCGACTTGATAACGGGCGCGTTACTGCTAGGACTCGCCCGAACCAAACGAAGCGGAGTCGGTCATGGCCTATGAGACGCTGATCGTCGAGATCGAGGATGACACCGCCCTGATCCGGCTGAACCGCCCCGATGCGCTGAATGCGCTGAACACGAAACTGATGCAGGAACTGGCGGCGGCGCTGACGGCGGCGGATGCCAATGAAAAGGTGCGCTGCATCGTGCTGACCGGGTCGGACAAGGCCTTTGCCGCCGGGGCCGATGTGCGCGAGATGGCAGAAAAGACCTTTGCCGAGGTGTATTTCGACAACCTCTTTGGCCCCGAAGCCGAAGCCATCACCCGCGTCCGCAAGCCGATCATCGCCGCCGTTGCGGGCTACTGCCTTGGTGGGGGATGCGAATTGGCGATGATGTGCGATTTCATTATCGCGGCGGATACGGCCAAATTCGGCCAGCCAGAGATCAACCTTGGCATCTGCGCCGGGATGGGCGGCACCCAGCGCCTGACCCGCGCCGTGGGCAAGGCCAAGGCGATGGACATGAACCTGACCGGCCGTTTCATGGATGCCGCCGAGGCGGAACGCACGGGGCTTGTCAGCCGAATCGTTCCCGCCAAGGATCTGCTGTCCGAGACGATGAAGATCGCGGGCAAGATCGCCGAAAAGTCGGCGCTGGCGGTGATGGCGGTGAAAGAATCGGTCAACCGCGCGCAGGAAACCACACTGCAAGAGGGGCTGCTGTTCGAACGCCGCGCCTTTCACGCCAGCTTCGCGACCGAGGATCAGAAAGAAGGCATGGCCGCCTTTCTTGAAAAGCGCACCCCGCAATTCCGCGACCGGTAAACGGGGCGGGACATTTTCCCTGTTCCCTTTCCCCACCATTTGCACTAAGCGCTGCCGTCACATGCGCGTGGGCCCGCTTAGGCAAGAATCGAGTCCGTCCTTTCGGGGGCGGCACTTTGGGTCTTTATCGTGCAACCGTAACGCAACGAAGACCCGAGAAAGACCTGACCGATGGCAAATTCCGAACAGTCCAAAAAACGCGCCCGCCAGTCCGAGGCGCGCTATGCCGTGAACAAAGCCCGCCGTTCGCGCGTCCGCACCTATATCCGCAAGGTCGAAGAAGCGCTCGCCTCGGGTGACGCTGCGGCGGCTGAAGAAGCGCTGAAAAACGCGCAGCCGGAACTGATGCGCGGCGTGTCCAAGGGCATCCTGCACAAGAACACCGCCTCGCGCAAAGTGTCGCGCCTTGCGTCGCGCGTGAAGACGCTGGCTGGCACCAAAGCCTGATCTAAATATCTGAATTATTGACAAAGGGCGTGGCCGAAAGGCTGCGCCCTTTGTCATGTCCGCCGCGCTGATTGTCGTCGATGTTGCATGCGGACACAGGCTGTCGGGATTCGCTCAGGCGAAGGTCTGTCAAGCGCGAAGATTGGTTGCGGATGGCGCGTCAGGGGCGCTAGCGTGATGGGGCGATTCACTACGTCTTGGGGGACATGACATCGGCCCGATCGGGTTGGACTGACTGGCGAAATGCTGCCAAGCCTTTGTATAGTCAGGCTCTTTCTGATTCGGCTAAAATGTCTGTGGTGTCTGCCGTCGGCAGATCACAATACGGCGCTGCACATCACGGGCCTTTTGGCCCGCGTCTTATGTGTTGCGCTGATGTCTGGAATGGACCGGATAGCCCAGCCTTGGCATGACCTGCCGGGTTGGGAAACCGGGGTGTTCCGTCCGGGCCGTTGCGAACCGCAGGGGTGGGGTGAGCGGTCAGAAAAACAGCAGATGTCGTGGGCAGGGTGGCCCGCAAGGCATCCACGGACGGGTAAGAACATGACGAATGAGACTTGGGGATCGGTCCGTGAGGATTTGGTCAAACGCGTGGGGCGGAACAACTATGTCACTTGGATCGAACCGCTAAAGCTGGCCGCCTTCGCCGATGGCGTGGCGCGATTCGAGGTGCCGACGTCCTTTTTCGGGGATTGGGTGTCGCGCAATTTTGCCGATCATATCCGCTCGCACATGAACGCCGCCGGTGTGGCGGTGGAGCGTCTGGAATTCGCCGTGGCGCGTCCCGGTGCAGCACCCGTGCAGACTGTTGCCGCGCCAGCGGTCGCTGTGGCGGACACCGCCGCGCCGCGTCGTCCCGCCCCGGCCCGTACCCGCGCGCCCGATACGGACGAAGTGCCCGGCGCCCCGCTGGATTCGCGCTTTACCTTTGACAGTTTCGTGGTGGGCAAGCCCAACGAATTGGCCCATGCCGCTGCGCGCCGTGTGGCCGAAGGTGGTCCCGTCACCTTTAACCCGTTGTTTCTTTATGGCGGCGTGGGTCTGGGCAAGACGCACCTGATGCACGCCATCGCGCATGAATTGCAAAGCCGCCAGCCAGAGCTGCGGGTGCTCTATCTGTCTGCGGAACAGTTCATGTATCGCTTTGTCCAAGCATTGCGCGAACGCCAGATCATGGACTTCAAGGAGCTGTTCCGCTCCGTCGATGTGCTGATGGTGGATGATGTGCAGTTCATTGCGGGCAAGGACAGCACGCAAGAAGAATTCTTCCATACCTTCAACGCGCTGGTCGATCAGAACAAGCAGATCGTCATTTCCGCGGACCGCGCGCCCGGAGAGATCAAGGATCTTGAGGATCGCATCAAATCCCGCCTGCAATGCGGCTTGGTGGTGGACCTGCATCCGACCGATTACGAATTGCGGCTTGGTATCCTGCAAACCAAGGCCGAACATTACCGCACGCAGTACAAGGGTCTACAGATCGCCGATGGCGTGCTGGAATTCCTCGCGCATCGCATCACGACCAACGTCCGTGTGCTTGAAGGCGCGCTGACGCGCCTGTTCGCGTTTGCGTCACTGGTGGGCCGGGAAATCACGCTGGAACTGGCGCAGGACTGCCTTGCCGACATCCTGCGGGCGTCAGATCGCAAGCTGACGATTGAAGAGATCCAGCGCAAGGTGGCGGAACATTACAACATCCGCCTGTCGGACATGATCGGCCCCAAGCGGCTGCGCACCATCGCGCGGCCCCGGCAGATCGCGATGTATCTGTCCAAACAATTGACGCCACGGTCCCTGCCGGAGATCGGGCGGCGCTTTGGCGGGCGGGATCACACCACCATCATGCATGGTGTCCGCAAGATCGAAGAGTTGATGACGATGGACAGCCAGTTGTCCGACGATATCCAGCTTTTGCGCCGTCTGTTGCAGGGCTGAACCGATGCGTTTGTATGTCTTTGCCATTGCCGCGCTGTGCGCATCGCCCGCTTTGGGCATGGTGTCAGGGTTTTACGACAGCGCCAACAAGATCGCGGCCATCTTCGCCTCGGGCGTGGTGGCAGATGCGCTGGGTCAGGCCCCGGTCGGGTCTGTCTCGGAAATCGGCACGTCAAAGGACGGCGCGGCACAGTGGATGATCCGCACACAGGACTGTGACCTGATCGTGGACGTGACCGCCAAGCTGCTGCCCGAAGGCATGGTCGGCACGCCGGACTATCTGGTCGAAATCGCCAAGGGCTGTGACTGACGGCCGACATTGGAATTTTGTTCCGCGCTTTGTGCGCAGCGGTGCCAAACCGCTTGTGAACGCCAATAAACCCGCTAATTTCACCTTCCCCGGCCCCAGAGCCGAAGCATGGGTTGGCACGAAAGGCGCGGGGCAAGAACGGATGGGGATGGTAAGATGAAACTCTCGATCGAACGCGGCACGCTGTTGAAGGCGCTGGCACAGGCGCAATCTGTCGTCGAACGCCGCAACACCATTCCGATCCTCGCCAATGTGCTGATCGAGGCTGAGGGCGCGCAGGTCAGTTTCCGCGCCACCGATCTGGACATTGAGGTGCTGGACCGCGCCCCCGCCATGGTGGAACGCCCCGGTGCCACCACGGTTTCGGCGGTGATGCTGCATGAAATCGTGCGCAAACTGCCCGATGGCGCATTGGTCAACCTGACCGAGGATGGATCGAACGGCCGCCTGACCATCACGGCGGGACGGTCCACTTTCAGCCTTGCCACCCTGCCGCGCGAAGATTTCCCGGTGATGGCGACATCGGAATACAGCACGAATTTCAGCGCCAAGGCCCCAGAACTGCGCCGCCTGTTCGACAAGGCGAAATTCGCCATCTCGACCGAAGAGACGCGCTATTACCTGAACGGCGTCTACATGCATGTGGCCACGGGTGAATCCGGTCCGGTGCTGCGCTGCGTTGCCACCGATGGCCACCGTCTGGCGCGGATCGACATGCCCCTGCCCGACGGCGCGCAAGGGATGGCAGGCGTGATCGTGCCGCGCAAGACGGTGGGCGAGTTGCGCAAGCTGCTGGATGATGACGACGCGACCATCGCCGTGTCGGTGTCGGAAACCAAGGTGCGCTTTGCCACCCCGGCAATCACCCTGACGTCCAAGGTCATCGACGGCACCTTCCCCGATTACACCCGTGTGATTCCCACCGGCAACACCCGCCGGCTTGAGGTGGATGCCTCTGAATTCGCCAAGGCGGTGGACCGTGTGGCCACCGTGTCATCGGAACGGTCCCGCGCGGTGAAACTGTCGTTGGATGAGGATCGCCTGGTCCTGTCGGTCAACGCCCCAGACAGTGGCGCGGCTGAGGAAGAACTGGCCGTGGCCTATGCCGACGAACGGCTGGAGATTGGCTTCAACGCCAAATACCTGCTGGAAATCGCCTCACAGGTTGACCGTGAGAATGCCGTGTTCCTGTTCAACTCTTCCGGCGATCCAACCCTGATGCGCGAAGGCAATGACATGAGCGCGGTCTACGTCGTGATGCCGATGCGGGGCTGACATGGTGGAAGCAGGGGGTTTCACACCCCCTGCACCCCCGTGGGATATTTGAAGACAGAAAATGGAGGATAGGGTGGGCGGTCTTGGGATAACCACGCTCACCCTGTCCCATTTCCGCAGCCATCGTGCCCTGCGGTTGGCTTTCGACGGGCGGCCTGTGGCGATTCATGGGCCGAATGGAGCGGGCAAGACCAATATTCTTGAGGCGGTGTCGCTCTTGTCACCCGGTCGCGGCTTGCGGCGGGCGGGGGCCGAGGAATTGGCACGGCGGCCTGAGGCCGTAGGGTGGAAGGTCCGGGCTGATGTGCAGGGTCTGGACACCCCGCATGAGATCGAGACAGGTGCCGAAGGAGCCGCCGCACGGATGGTGCGGATCGACGGCAAGCCCGCGCCGCAGGTGGCCTTGGCGCGTATCCTGCGGGTGCTGTGGCTGGTCCCCGCGATGGACCGGCTGTGGATTGAGGCAGCAGAAGGACGGCGGAGGTTTCTGGACCGCTTGACGCTGAGTTTTACCCCAGACCACGCCGAGGCGGTCTTGGCTTATGAAAAGGCGATGCGGGACCGCAACCGCCTGCTCAAGGATCAGATGACCGATCCGCATTGGTATACCGCCCTTGAATCGCAGATGGCCGAAAGCGGGGCGATGATCACCGCCAACCGGCAAGCCGCTTTGTCCCGGCTGACGGAGGCGCAAGAGGGGGCCGAGACCGCCTTTCCTCGCGCCGACCTGTCGCTGACCGGGCCAGAGGGCGAGGCGATGCCCGAATTGCCCGATGATCTTGCCACCGCGCTGTCCCAAGGGCGGCGGCGCGACATGGCGGCAGGGCGGACGCTGACGGGGCCGCATCGTGCGGACCTGTCGGCGGTCTATGTGGCCAAGGGCGTGGTGGCGGACCAATGTTCCACAGGCGAGCAGAAGGCGCTGCTGATCAGCCTGATCCTTGCCAATGCCCGCGCTTTGGCCGCCGATTTGGGGGCGGCGCCGATCCTCTTGCTGGATGAAGTGGCGGCGCATCTGGATCAGTCCCGGCGTGCCGCGCTTTATGATGAGATTTGCGCCCTTGGTGCGCAGGCCCTGATGACAGGGACCGAACCGGGGCTGTTTGACAGTCTGGGCCTACGGGCGCAAAACATCTGCGTCGCCGATGTGGGCGGTGTTTCAACGGTGGTGATGGAATGACCGTGCAGCGTGTGACACTGATTACCCTTGGCGCGACCGACCTTGCAGCGGCACGGGCATTTTACGCCCGACTGGGCTGGGTGGAGCATCGAGAAAGCCAACCGGGCTGCGCCTTTTTCCAGATGCAAGGGCAGGCACTTGCGCTGTACGGACGTGACGCGCGGGCAGAACTTCGCCACAGAGGCAGAGGTGGACGCCGCTTTTGCCACCGCACTCGCCGCCGGGGCCACAGCGCTGAAGGCGCCGGAAAAGGTGTTCTGGGGCGGCTATTCCGGCTATTGGGCCGATCCCGATGGGCATGTCTGGGAGGTGGCGATGAATCCCTTCTGGCCTTTGAATGAGGACGGGTCTTTGACGCTGCCCGATGCAGAATGACCGTTTCGATCTATGAACTGCTGCTTTACGCGGGCGGGATGGCCGCCCTTTGGGCAGTGCCCGGTCCGGTCTGGGTGGCCCTGACCGCGCGGTCCCTGTCGGGGGGCTTTGCTGCGGCCTGGCCGCTGGCGGTTGGGGTGGCATTAGGTGACCTTTTCTGGCCGCTTGCGGCGATCCTTGGGCTGACATGGATCGAAAGCGTCTATGGCGATTTCTTGCTCGTCCTGCGCTATGTCGCGGCGCTGGTGTTTGTGGCGATGGGCGTGATGCTGATCCGCAAGCCCGTGGCCACGCTGAACGCCGACAACCGCTTGACCAAGCCGGGGCTTTGGGCCGGGTTTTCGGTGGGTGTGGCGGCGGTGGTGGGCAATCCCAAGGCGATCCTGTTTTATATGGGGGCGCTGCCGGGGTTCTTTGATCTGGCCCATGTCAACGCCGCCGATACCGCCGCGATCATCCTGATTTCGGCTGTCGTGCCGATGGCGGGCAATCTGGCCTTGGCGCTGATGCTGGACCGGGCGCGCAAGCTGCTTTCAAGCCCAGCGGCGCTGCGGCGGATGAACGTGGGGTCAGGGGTTTTGCTGATCCTTGTCGGGCTGGTGATTCCCTTCGTTTGACGCAATATCTTGTGGTCAGGCCGTGACATTCCCCGCTGGTCCTAGTATAAATCGCGGGCAATATCAGGGGTTCCCGACGCATGGCTGAAGCCATCCAGAAACCGGCCGAATACGGCGCCGATTCCATCAAAGTTCTCAAGGGATTAGAGGCGGTCCGCAAACGTCCCGGCATGTACATTGGCGACACCGATGACGGGTCGGGCCTGCACCACATGGTCTATGAGGTTGTGGACAACGGCATCGACGAAGCCTTGGCCGGACACGCCACCGCGGTTTCGGTGAAAATCCATGCCGATTCATCGGTTTCGGTGCGCGACAACGGGCGTGGCATCCCGGTGGACCTTCATCAGGAAGAGGGCGTTTCCGCCGCCGAAGTCATCATGACCCAGCTTCACGCGGGCGGGAAATTCAACAACACCGATGACAGCGGCAACGCCTACAAGGTGTCGGGCGGTTTGCACGGCGTCGGCGTGTCGGTGGTGAACGCACTGTCGGAATGGTTGGAACTGACGGTCTGGCGCAACGATACCGAATATCGCGCGCGGTTTGAACACGGCGAATGCGTGGTGCATGTCTACCCGGTCGGCCCTGCCCCCGGCATGCGCGGCACTGAGGTGCGCTTTCTGGCCAGTGCCAAAAGCAATATCCCCGAAGGGACGTTCTCGAATCTCGAGTTCAGCTTCAAGACGCTGGAAAACCGCCTGCGCGAACTGGCGTTCCTGAATTCCGGCGTGCGCATCATCATCGAGGATGAACGTCCGGCAGAACCCCTGAAAACCGAGCTGTTCTACGAAGGCGGCGTCAAGGAATTCGTCAAATACCTTGACCGGTCGAAATCGTCGATCATGCCGGAACCGATCTACATGACCGGCGAAAAGAACGGCATCGGCGTCGAAGTGGCGATGTGGTGGAACGACAGCTATCATGAAAACGTGCTGCCCTTCACCAACAACATCCCGCAGCGCGATGGCGGCACGCATATGGCGGGTTTTCGCGGCGCGCTGACGCGGACGATCAACGCCTATGCGCAATCGTCGGGGATCGCGAAAAAGGAAAAGATTGACTTCACCGGCGACGATGCCCGCGAAGGGTTGACCTGCGTGCTGTCGGTCAAGGTGCCGGACCCTAAGTTTTCCAGCCAGACCAAGGACAAGCTGGTCTCGTCCGAGGTGCGGCCTGCGGTTGAAAACCTTGTGAACGAAAAGCTGGCGGAATGGTTCGAAGAGAACCCCGCCAATGCCCGCATCATCGTTGGCAAGATCATCGAAGCGGCCATGGCACGCGAAGCCGCCCGCAAGGCGCGCGAATTGACCCGGCGCAAGACGGCGCTGGATGTGGCCTCGCTTCCCGGAAAGCTGGCGGATTGTCAGGAACGCGATCCTGCAAAGTCGGAAATCTTCCTCGTCGAAGGGGACTCGGCGGGTGGGTCGGCGAAACAGGGGCGGTCACGCTCCAATCAGGCCGTGCTGCCGCTGAAGGGCAAGATCCTGAACGTGGAACGCGCGCGTTTTGACCGGATGCTGGGCAGCCAAGAGATTGGAACGCTGATCACCGCCCTTGGCACCGGGATCGGTCGGGACGAGTTTGACATCAAGAAGTTGCGCTACCACAAGGTCGTCATCATGACCGACGCCGACGTGGATGGCGCGCATATCCGCACGCTGATCCTGACCTTCTTCTTCCGCCAGATGCCTGCGCTGATCGAAGGCGGTTACCTTTATATCGCGCAGCCGCCGCTTTACAAAGTCGCGCGCGGCAAGTCCGAGGTTTACATCAAAGATCAGGCCGCGCTGGAAGATTACCTGATCGACATGGGTATCGAAGGCGCGGTCCTGCGTCTGGGCAGCGGCGAAGAACTGGCCGGGGCCGACCTGCGCCGTGTGATCGAAGGCGCGCGCCAGTTCCGCCGGATCCTCGACGCCTTCCCGACCAATTACCCGCGCGGGATTCTGGAACAGGCCGCACTGGCCGGGGCGTTCGATGCAGGGCGGGCTGATGCCGATTTGCAGGCCGTGGCCGATACCGTGGCGCGGCGTCTGAACCTGATTGCGCCCGAGTATGAAAAGGGCTGGATCGGGCGGATCACCCAAGACAACGGCATCCGCCTTGCCCGCGTGCTGCGCGGTGTCGAAGAATTGCGCACGCTGGACGGTGCCGTTTTGCGGTCGGGTGAGGCGCGGCGGTTGTCAGCGGCGTCGATGGAACACCGCGACATCTATCGCAATGAGGCGCGTCTTGTGCGCAAGGACCGGGAACAGTTGGTTTACGGCCCGATTGACCTGCTGAAATCCATCCTGACCGAGGGCGAAAAGGGCCTGTCCCTGCAACGCTACAAGGGTCTGGGTGAGATGAACCCCGAACAGCTGTGGGAAACCACGCTGGACCCCGAAGCCCGGACCCTATTGCAGGTCAAGATCGACGATCTGGCTGAGGCGGATGACATCTTTACCAAGTTGATGGGCGATGTGGTGGAACCCCGCCGCGAATTCATCCAGCAAAACGCGCTGAACGTGGAAAATCTGGACTTCTGACGCGGCCAAGCCTGTCTGATAAGCGGCCCGCCCCTTGTGGCGGGCCGTTTCCTTTTCCGCCACCCGCGCTAGAGTGCGCCGCAAGGGAATGAGGGGGATTATCATGATCGACATGCCGCAGGACGGGCTTTTTGTCGGGCGCATCTGGCGGGCGGGCATCGGTCCCTGTCTGGTGACGCTGCGGGGCGGGATGGTGATCGACATCACCAGCCCCGCCGCCCCCACCATGCGCGACCTGCTGGAGATGGACGACCCTGCCGGATTTGTCGCTGCACAGACTGGCACCCCGGTCATGCCGCTGTCTGAGCTGATGGCGGCAAGTGTTGAGGCATCGGGCGATCAAACCCGCCTGCTCGCCCCTTGCGATCTGCAGGCGGTCAAGGCCTGCGGCGTGACCTTTGCCCGGTCGATGATCGAACGTGTGATCGAAGAACGCGCCGGCGGCGATGCGACCCGCGCTGATGCCATCCGCGCGCGGGTGAAATCGGTGATCGGCGACAGCCTGCGGAACCTCGTCCCCGGATCGGAAGAAGCGGCAGAGGTAAAGCGCCTGTTGCAGGCCGAAAACCTGTGGTCCGCTTACCTTGAGGTCGGCATCGGCCCGGACGCCGAGGTGTTCACGAAATGCCCGCCGATGGCCGCTGTGGGCTGGGGCGCAACCGTGGGTCTGCACCCGATCAGCACATGGAACAACCCGGAACCCGAAGTCGTGCTCGCCGTGGCCAGCACGGGGCGCATCGTTGGTGTCAGCCTTGGCAATGACGTCAACCTGCGCGATGTGGAAGGCCGCTCTGCCCTGCTGCTGGGCAAGGCCAAGGACAACAACGCCAGCGCCGCCATCGGCCCCTTTATCCGCTTGTTTGACGGCACCTTCGGGATGGATCACGTCCGGCAATTGGAACTGACCATGACCGTGGCGGGAACCGATGGTTTCACCCTGACCGGGCGGTCATCCATGGCGGAAATCAGCCGCGATCCAGCGGACCTTGCCGCGCAGACCTGCGGGCGGCACCACCAGTATCCAGATGGTTTCATGCTGTATTGCGGCACGATGTTCGCCTCGGTGCAGGACCGTGATGCGCCGGGTCAGGGTTTTACCCATCACATCGGCGATGTGGTCCGCATCGGCACACCTGCGCTTGGCACGCTGGAAAACACCGTGCGCCTGTCCACCGAAGCGCCGGAATGGACCTTTGGCACCGCCGCCTTGATGCGCAATCTGTCCGGCCGCGGGCTGCTTTAGCCGCCCAGACCGATCATCCCATTGGCCCAAGACTCGCCGGTGCGGCTGTCCTTGCCTCTGGTCTGGATACCCACCGCGAGGTCAGGAAAATAGATCCAGCGGCCCATCCAATCCACGCTGCTGGAATGGAAACTGCCGTTCACGCCGATGGCGCGATAGCGGCAGCCACTCAGCGTCACGGTCTTTTCCGGGTCAAAGCTGTAGGCGACGGAAAAGGACCATGTCCTTTTAACCCCGTCGAAGTTCCCGCTGGCGACTCCGGTGGTGGCAAAATTGCCGCCCGCCACTGGCTGCGGCGGGTCATTGTCATAGACGGTTTCCATCTCCCATTGGGTTGCGGGAAAGGGCGTATGGTTGCCGGCGGACGGATCGACCGAAAGGTTTTGCTGTTCAAATCGGGGGTAAACACCATGCACTGTCACCTGCCAGCGCAAGGGTTCGCCGTATTTGTCGCGGTATTCGGCCTGAACACCTTCGTCGGTGCGGGTCACGTGCCATTCATCGCCCGCCTGTAGCGTGACGTTCACGTCACTGTCGGTGAAATCGTCCGCTGTCAGACATTCTGCAAAAGCCGGAGATGCAAGACACAGGACGACAGCCACAAATCGTAAAAACATCAAATCACCAGACGAATCATTTTTGGTGCAAACACGGCAACAACGTCATTCGTATATCATTATCTTAAGGCTAGTTTAGAAATAAGATACTGGAAATAGGGTATTTTTCACTACTCGGCCAAAGGCAGGCCTGTATAGCATCACGCAAGGCATATCCGTGAAGCGCGGGCCACCGATGTTGCCTGCGGGTGACGGTGCCACGGTTCGACGGTGCCACGGTTCGACGGCGCCTGGACCCAGCCCATCGATTTGGCGGTCTGGGGCGCGCTCGCGCCGGTATTGGCCCCCCAATCTGGTCCGCATCCGCCCCCTTTACAGCAGTGGATCAGGGTGACCGGTGGTCTTGTGCCTGCTTTGGAACATGCGGCGGTGCAAGGTCGGGCTGGCCGCAAAAGGCCTGCCGCAGGGCAGTGATCACGGGGACAACCTCGCAGCAGGCCAGACT
Source organism: Rhodobacteraceae bacterium PARR1 (assembly GCA_002256185.1). Classification (GTDB taxonomy): domain Bacteria; phylum Pseudomonadota; class Alphaproteobacteria; order Rhodobacterales; family Rhodobacteraceae; genus Paragemmobacter. Next base: position 16,244 of record NKIT01000010.1, read on the forward strand.
GTATGTCACGGTCTTTCCCTGTCGTAGGGGGCGGACCAGACCCTCGGCGCGTAGACGCATCAATTGCTGGGACACGCTGGCCTGCGGTTCGCCCAAGGCCAGCGCCAATTCGCCCACGTTTCGGTCGCGGTCCAACAGGCTGCACAGGATGCGCAGCCTGCAAGCGTGGGACAGGGACTTCAGGAACGTGATGGCTCTTAGGGCCGCGTCCGGGTCATCCGGGGCAAAGCTGTCGGCCATCGGATCACTTGAACGCGCAGCCGGATTTGATGCCGAACGTCTTGAACACCATGGCGGCAGGGCAAAATCCGGTGACAGCAGACTGAATCAGGTTCAGCCCGATAAACACTGTGAACCAGACGAACAACGGCGAGAGGAAGGCGGTCAGCACAACGCTGACCAGCACCATAAAGCCGGCGAACAACAGCACGGAACGGTCAAGGGTCATGATATGTCCTTTCAGTTGGGAACGGATCAGGTGCGCAGCACCCGGTAGATGGCGGGGATGACAAGGACGGTCAGCAGGGTCGATGTCATCAGCCCGAACAGCAGGGAAATCGCCAGACCCTGAAAAATCGGGTCGGCCAGGATCACCACGGCCCCGATCATGGCGGCCACGGCGGTCAGGAAAATCGGCTTGAAACGGATGGTGCCAGCACGGATCAGGCTGTCCACCGTCACCGCACCTTCGCTGCGGATGAAATCCACCAGCAGGATGGAGTTTCGGACGATGATCCCCGCCAAGGCGATGAAGCCGATCATCGACGTGGCCGAAAAGGGCGCAGCGAACAGCCAATGCCCCGCCATGATGCCCAGAAAGGTCAGCGGAATCGGTGTCAGGATCACCAAGGGCAGCTTGAACGATCCGAATTGTGCCACAACAAGGATATAGATGCCCAAAAGCGCCACGCCAAAGGCCGCCCCCATGTCGCGGAAGGTGACCCAAGTCACCTCCCATTCGCCGTCCCACAGCAGGGTGGGGGTGGACTCATCCTCGGGCTGGCCGTTCAGGCGGATGGCGGGCGCACCGTCCACACCCTCCAGCGCGTGGGCGACGGCGAGCATCCCGTAAAGCGGGGCTTCGAATTCCCCGGCGAGTTCGGCCTGCACCATCTCGGCGGCGCGGCCATTGTGGCGGAAGATCGGGAAAGAGGACGGCTCTTGGGTCACCTGCACCACATCGCCCAGCTCCACCACGCCCCGCGCGCCGGGCAGGGTGTTGGCGGGAATGGGTGTGGTCAGAAAGCGTTCGTCCAAGGTGCGGTCGCCGATGGCGCGTTGCAGGATCAGCGGGATCGGAGAGCGCCCGTCGCCACGGTGGGAATAACCAACCGTCCTTGCTCCGTTCAACAAGGCGAGCGTGTCGAAGACATCCTGTTCCTGCACCCCGAAGAATTCCAGATCGTCGCTGGAAATCGTTGCGCGCAACCGCCGCGCCGGGGTGCCAAAGCTGTTGTCCACATCGACAATGAACGGGACAGACCGAAAGGCGGCCTCGACCTTGGCAGCCGCGGCGCGGCGGGCCTCGGGGGTGGGGCCATAGACTTCGGCCAGCAGGGTTGCAATCACGGGCGGACCGGGGGGCGGTTCCACGACCTTCAGACTGGTGCCTGCGGGCATATCAATGCCCTTGATCCGGGTGCGGATGTCCAGCGCGATGTCATGGCTGGACCGGTCACGGTCAGACTTTGGCGTCAGGTTGATCGCCACCTCGCCAAGATGCGGTTCCTGACGCAGATAGCTGTGGCGCACCAGACCGTTGAAGTTGAAGGGCGCGGCCGTCGCAGCATGGGTCTGGACCGAGGTCACTTCAGGCAGGTCCAGAACGCGCGCGGCAATATCTTGCGCCACGCGGTCGGTCGCTTCGGTCGATGACCCTTCGGGCATGTCGATCATCACCGACAGTTCCGATTTGTTGTCAAAGGGCAGCAGCTTCACCGTCACATCCTGCGTGTAAAGCAGGCCCAAAGAGCCAAAGGACAACGCCGCGGTGACCAGAAGAAACGTCAGGCTGCGCCGCTTTGATGCCAGCAGGGGCCGCGCCACCGCCGCATAGGCGCGCTCCATAAAGCCGCCATGCGCCACGTCATGGCCACCAAGGGTATCGTCATGGGCATGGGCCGACATGTCCGCCTTGCCCGCGATTTTCACCATCAGCCACGGCGTGATGACCACCGCGACAAAGAAGGAAAAGATCATCGCCGCAGAGGCATTGGCCGGGATCGGCGACATGTAGGGGCCCATCAGCCCCGACACGAAAAGCATCGGCAGCAGCGCCGCCACCACCGTCAGGGTGGCCACGATGGTGGGATTGCCCACCTCGGCCACGGCATCAATCGCGGCGCGGCTGCGGTCGCGGCCATCCCGCATGGCCCAGTGCCGGGCGATGTTTTCGATCACCACGATGGCATCATCGACAAGAATGCCGATGGAAAAGATCAGCGCAAACAGGCTAACCCGGTTCAGGGTGTATCCCATGATCCACGCGGCAAAGAGCGTCAGCAGGATGGTGACCGGGATAACGATGGCCACCACGATCGCCTCGCGCCAGCCGATGGCAACCAGCACCAGACCGATGATCGACACCGTGGCCAGGCCAAGGTGGAACAACAGCTCATTGGCCTTTTCATTGGCCGTTTCGCCATAGTTGCGGGTCACGGTCAGCGCCACGCTGTCGGGGATCACTGTCCCGTCAAGGGCTTCGATCCGATGCAGCGCCGCTTCGGCCACCACAACGGCATTGGCCCCGGCGCGCTTTGCCACCGCCAAGGTCACGGCGGGGCTGCGGGTCACGCTGCCATCTGCCGCCCGCGTCAGATGCGACACGATGCGGTCTGAGGTGTCGGGAACGAAAGCAACATCCGCCACATCCGCCACATAGACCGGCCGCCCGTCGCGCGTGGTCAGCAGCAGGTTCGCCACATCTGCGGGCGCGGTCAGGGTCTGGCCTGCCACCAGCGCAACCTGTTCCCCCCCGTCGCGCAACAGGCCGGTGTTCAGCGTGCGGTTGGCCTGTTCGACCTTTTGGCCAAGCTGTTGCAGTGTCACGCCAAACAGCGCCAGACGGTCAGGATCGGGGGCAATGCGGATCGCCTCTGTCGTCTCGCCGACGAGATAGGTCAGACCGACGTTTTCGGTCTTTGCCACCTCGGCCTGCAGGGCACGGGCAATGCGGGTCAGGTCGTTGGCCGGAACAGTCTGGCCGGGCTTGGCCGACAGGGTCACGGACAGGATCGCCACATCGTCGATCCCCCGCCCGATGATCAGCGGTTCGGGAATGCCAACAGGGATGCGGTCCAGATTGGCGCGCACCTTGTCTTGCACGCGCAGGATGGCGTCTTCGGCACGGGTGCCCACGGCAAACCGCGCCATGACCAGCACCTGATCGTCGCGCGTGCTGGAATAGACATGGTCCACCCCGTCGATGGCCTTGACGATCACCTCAAGCGGTTCGGTCACCAGCTTGACGGCATCCTCGGCCCGCAGCCCTTGCGCCTGAACGTGAATATCCACCATCGGCACGGAAATCTGCGGCTCTTCCTCCCGCGGGAGCGCGCCGAGCGCGACAAGCCCCGCCGCCAACGCAGCAAGGATGAACAAGGGCGTCAGGGATGAGGCAATAAAGGCCCGCGTCAAAGCACCCGCGATGCCAAGGGGGCCGGGTTTGAACTTAGTCATGATCGGCCCCTTCTTGCGCGTCGGTCACGATCCGGTCACCGGCCACAAGGCCCGACAGGATTTCAACCGTTTCACCCGCATCGGTCGCAGTCCGGCTTCCCGGCACGACGACGCGCAGGGCTTGGCCCGCTGCGGTTTCGACCCGCACGAAATCCAATCCCGATTGGGACATCAGGGCCGAGGCTGGCACCATCAACGCCTGTCGTTCGCCCATCGGCAATCGGACAAGGACGCGCGCATCGACAAAACGGTCGGCCGCACCCTGCATTTCGACATCGGCGATGACACGCCCGTTTTCGACCAGCGGATAGACCTTGGCCAAGCGCCCCTGCGTTTCACCGACGACGCCTTCGATGCGGATCTGGGCGCCCTCTTTCAGCGTCAGAGCGTGCCGTTCTGGCACGGCCAGCCGCAGGAACGTGCCGCCTGCGCTGATCAAAGCCACGGGTTCACCCGGCATCAGCACCGCCCCGCGCGATACAGGAACGTCGAGGACTCTGCCCGCTGCCGGGGCAAGGATGGTTCCCTCTTTCTGGCTTTGACGAATGACTTCGGCCTCTGCGCCCAAGGCGGCGATCTGGCCGCGCAACACCTGAACCTGCGTGCGCAGGGCATCCAGCCGCTGCACGGTGCTGACGCCTTGCTTCAGCAACTGGTCGCCCCGCGTCAGTTCCGTTTCAGCATTGGCAAGCTGGGCAGACAATGCGGCGGTCTGGGCGTCAATCGCGGTGATCTGAAAGGACAGCTTGTCATCCACCACCCGCGCGATGGGCTGGCCTTCGGTGACGGCATCGCCTTCGGATACCGACAGTTCGACCACCGTTCCGCCAATCCGCGCCCGCGCAGGCACACGATCCCGCGCCTCGATCCGGCCATAGACGGCCTTCCAATCGGTGATCTGCGTGGGGGTAAGGGTGACGGTTTCGGCCAGCGCGGGCGTCATGAGCACCGTCAAGCCAAGGAACAGATACGCTGCGGGGTGCATGGGGGTCTCCAATCGTTTACATTCATATATTAGTATATGTAATGATGATCAAGGGGGCCATGTCGGCTTCGATGCCGATCCGTCTTTGAAGGTGCCTGACTCATCCCCATGGGCCGAACCCGAAACGGGCCGGTTCGCTGCGGCACCCAAGCCGCGCGCGTTCTGTCACGACCGGGCAGGGCCAAAGGCGGCTTTGCCCTGCTGTTCGGTCAAGGAAAGTGACGCGCCCGCGATGAAATCCCAACCGGAGACCGAATCCCCGTCCGACGCGCGCGCTGCACGTGATGACCACAGCGAAGGAAAATGGCTGACTTGGCGACCCCGGCAGGACTTGAACCTGCAACCTTCCCCTTAGGAGGGGGACGCTCTATCCGTTGAGCTACGGGGCCACGCACCCTTTCATGGCGCGAAACCCATGACGTTTCAACGTCTGCCGATTGTCATGATGGAAAAAAGAAAAGGGGGAGTGAATTTTTGGCCCACCACTCCCCCTCGGGTCCGTCGCGTCTGGGTTGAGAGCTTGCAGGACGCGCAGGATATCGCCAGCACAATGGCTGTTAGCGGTAACATAGGTGATTCCTGCCCCTTGGACAAGAGCCTCTATTGGCGCTAACAGTGGCTGTGACGAAATTCACGCAGGATCATGTCCTTGACCAAACCCCCCGTGATTGACCACCGCCGCACCCTCACCCTGCGCGATGTGTCCGAAGCGTCGGGTGTCAGCGAAATGACGGTCAGCCGCGTGTTGCGCAACCGTGGCGACGTGTCCGAGTCGACGCGCGAACGTGTGTTAGAAGCCGCCCGCGCGCTGGGATATGTCCCGAACAAGATCGCAGGTGCCTTGGCATCGCAGCGGGTCAATCTGGTGGGCGTGGTAATCCCGTCCCTGTCCAACATGGTGTTCCCCGAGGTGATGACGGGTATTTCCGAAACGCTGGAAGACACCGGCCTGCAACCCGTGGTCGGTGTGACGCATTATTCGCCCGAACGCGAAGAGTCGGTGATCTATGAAATGCTGTCGTGGCGGCCTTCGGGCATGATCGTCGCCGGGCTGGAACATACCGAAGCCGCCCGCGCGATGCTGGCGCAGGCCGGGATTCCGATCGTCGAGGTGATGGATATAGACGGCGTGGCGGTGGACAGCGCGGTGGGGATTTCCCACTACCGCGCCGGGCGTCAGATGGCCGAAGCGATCCTTGACGCGGGGTATCGGCGCATCGCCTTTCTGGGCACGATGATGCCGCATGACCACCGCGCCCGCAAACGCCTGCAGGGTTTCGAAGAAGTGCTGTCGCGCCATGGCCTGTCTTTGGCGGATCAAGAGTTTTATTCCGGCGGCTCCGCCCTGTTGAAGGGGCGCGAGATGACCGCAGCGGTGCTGGACCGCAGCCCGGATGTCGATTTCCTGTATTACTCCAACGACATGATTGGCGCTGGCGGCTTGCTGCACTGTCTGGACCGGGGCATCGACGTGCCGGGCAAAGTTGGCTTGGCGGGGTTTAACGGCGTCGAACTCTTGGACGGTCTGCCACGCAAACTGGCCACGATGGATGCGTGCCGTCTGGAAATCGGCCGCCGCGCGGCGCAAATCATCGCCGCCAAGCACCCCGATGGCATCATCGGCGGTGAGGTGATCGAGCTTTTCCCCACCCTGCAACCGGGCGACACCATTCGCCCGGCCCTATGATCCACCCCGGGTCCAGTCGGAAAAATCCGCCCCCTGCGGCATGGATTGCGCCCGCGCCGTGATCGCAGCGGCGGCGCGGCGGTCCGCCATCGACATGTCGCCCGGCAGGGCCCCCAGAGCGTCCAGCATTTCTGGCAAGCGCCCCGACAGCAGCAAACGGTAGTCAAAAGGCACGTCATCCTTGACGACCTTGGCCAGCCGCCACACCGTGGACGAACAGTTGGCGGTGACGGTGTTGTAGAACTGCGGTTCCGCGTTCAACTGATTGCCAAAATCGACATAAGACAGGAACAACGCCCGCCGCTGCGCCGCATCCAGCGCCACGGGGAACAGGCTGACCTCTTCGCCGCGCAGGGTGGTCCGCAGCCGGACGATGTCTGACTCTTCCGCGGCGATCAGGGCGATTTCAAACTGACGGAAGAACCCGCCAAGGGTGGAGTATGCCTCATCCGCCTCACGCCGGATTTCCACCGAAAACGCCACGCGCTTGCCATCGGAAAAACCAAAGCTGACAATCAGATGTGCGATTTCCGGACTGTCCCAGACCGAGGTGAACATATCCACCGTCGCCAGTTGTGACAGGTCATACCTGCGGCTTTCCCACTTGGGCACCGCGTCGGTTTCGCTGGTCCAGTCAAAGGCGCGGATGTTGTCCAAGGTCACGATGTCGCCCGCCACGCTCCCGCTTGCCAGATGCGCCACTTCGGGTGCCCAAGCGCGGTCTTGACGCGGTTGCAGCGTGCCATACCACAGACCGACAGCAGCCATGCCGACAAACAGCGCAGCCCAACCCGCAGGCCGCGACCGCCAGCGCCGCAGCGCCAATGACAGGCTAATCCCGCCCGTCACGGCAGCCAAGGTCAGCCACAACTCCGCCCCTGCGACATGCACCGACAGGGCAACACCTGCCAAAGCGGCAAAGACCGCCGCCACCAACACAAACCCCAGCCAGCCAAGGATTGCGCCAATCCGGCTGCGACGATGGGTATTTTGCCGCATCCGGTTTACCTGCCTTTGTGCGTGTCACAGGGAACGCCGCCCAAAGGGGCAACGATCCCGAGGGATTCTACGGAGATGCTGGCACCTGCAGCGATGCGGGCGGTTGGCCTAATTCCCCGCCCAACCCGCCGGGCTGTGCCGGGGGTTGCAATCCGCCCCCCCATCCCCCCGGTTGCCCCAATCCCCCCAAGCCACCAAGCGGTTGCAGCGCGGGCATCTCCCTCTTCACGGTCGATGGGTCAATCGGCGCAGGCTTGTAGTGCATCACCATCTGCGGAAAGGCGATCACCAGACCCACCATAACCACCTGGATCACCACGAAGGGCACCGCGCCCCAGTAAATCTGCCCCGTGCTGACACCGTCAGTCTTTTTACCCGTCACCTTGTCGACATAGGGCGACTTCGGCGCGACCGACCGCAGGTAGAACAGCGCAAAGCCAAAGGGCGGGTGCATGAAACTGGTCTGCATGTTCACCCCAAGGATGATCCCCAGCCAGATCAGGTCGATCCCCAACGCCTCGGCCGCCGGAACCAGCAGCGGCACGATGATGAAGGCCAGTTCAAAGAAATCGAGGAAGAACGCCAGCAGGAACACAAGGATCGAGATAAATATCAGGAACCCCGTCTCACCCCCCGGCAGGCTGGTCAGCAGGTGTTCCACCCAGACATGGCCGTTCACGCCGTAAAACGTCAGCGAAAACACCCGCGCGCCCAACAGGATGAACATGACAAAGGCCGACAGCCGCGTTGTCGATGCAAGTGCCTGCGTGATGACGCCCATGGTCAGCCGCCCCTTCATCGCGGCAAGGCTCCGCGCGCCGCCAGCCCCCATCACCAGAAAGATCAGCGCCAGCGGCGGGATCAGCACGATGATCACCTGCTGCGCCAACCGTGACATGATGTTGGTTTTCAAACCCTTGTCCAGCACGGCGGCGATGTAGATCACGATGACCCCCACCGTCGCGCCCAGAATATCCGCATTCGCCCCCTGCGAGGCGTAAAGCAGCCGATGCGCGATCAGCGTGGTGACCACACAGACCAGCAAAGCCACCGCCAATGAGGTGACACCATGCCCCAAAGTCCGCGCCTCAAGCGGCAGGGCGGGCATCGACTCGGGCCGCAGGATCGACATCGTAAAGATGTAGGCGCAGTACATCCCCGTCAGCACCAGACCGGGAATCATCGCGGCGGTGTACATGTCGCCCACCGACCGGCCCAACTGGTCCGCCAGCACGATCAGCACCAAGGACGGCGGGATGATCTGCGCCAAAGTGCCGCTGGCCGCAATCACCCCAGAGGCGATCCGTCGATCATAGCCATAGCGCAACATGATCGGCAGGCTGATCAGCCCCATCGCAATCACGCTCGCCGCCACCACGCCGGTCGTCGCAGCCAGCAGCGCCCCGACAAAGATCACCGCATAGGCCAGACCGCCCCGAATGGGGCCGAACAACTGGCCGATGGTGTCCAGCAAATCCTCGGCCATGCCGGACCGTTCAAGGACGATCCCCATGAAAGTGAAGAAGGGAATGGCGAGTAACGTCTCATTCGACAGCACCCCCCAGAAGCGGTTGGGGAGTGTGTTCAGCAGCGGCCAGTCCAGCGTGATGTTGCCACCCGACAGGGGCGCGAGTTCGACGCCGATGAAAAAGAACAACAGTCCATTTGCCGCCAGCGCAAAGGCCACCGGATAGCCCAGCAGCAGAAAGATCACGAGGCTGGCGAACATGATCGGTGCCATGTTGATGGCGATGAATTCCATCATTTGCCGATCTCCTTGACCAGCGCCTCACCTTCCTTTTCGGCCGCCTCATGCGCCGAAAGGAACGGGTTTGGATCAGGGATCACCCCGCGCATCACCGCGATTTTCTTGATGATTTCCGACACACCTTGCAGCGCTAGCAGGATGAACCCCACCAAGAGCAGCGCCTTGGCTGGCCAGATCACCAAACCGCCGGAATTGGTGGACACCTCACCATTGGCAAAGGATTGCGCCACATATGGCACCAGATACCACAGCATCAGCAACGTAAAGGGCATCAGGAACACCAGATGGCCGAACAGGTCGATCCAGTGCTGCACCCGGCGCGAGAACAGGCCGTAGACGATGTCGATGCGGATGTGTTCGTTCTGTTTCAGCGTATAGGCCGCCGCCAACAGAAAGGCCGCGCCGAACAGATACCACTGCAATTCCAGCCATGCGTTGGACGACACCGAAAACACCTTTCGGACCACCGCATTAGCGGCGCTGACCAGAACGGCGATCAGGATCAGCCACGCTACGCCACGTCCGATGATTTCGTTTGCCCGGTCGATCAGACCCGACAGCGACAACATTCCCCGCATGTCCCCCCCATTTGACGGTTGTCCCGCCCCAGTCTTTTCGGATGCCAGCCTTTTCGGATACCAAAGTTTTCGGATGTGAAAGGCTACGGCCCCCAAGCCTTTTGCGTCAATCAAAAGGCGGGGTGACGCAACGTAAAGTTGCGAGGCGGCTGATGCGGCGGGGCGCGACGGATCGTCCTGCTCTCTGTTTCGGGATCACGAAGGGTTGCCTCGACAGATCAAGGGGTTATCCTTGACTCATCCATAGAGGTCACCCGATGAGCCATTCGCACAGCCCCACCGCGCCGCAGGGCGGTCCTGACGTCAGTCTTTGGCTGACAGCGCTGACGCTTGTCGGTCTGGCTGTCGGGGCGGTCGATCACTTGCTGATGCCCTTGCCTTATCAGTTGGGGACAGCGGGGCTGCTGTTGGCCTTCATCGCCGGGGGGGTGCCCTGTGCCATCTCGGCCCTGCGGGAACTCTGGCGCGACCATGTGCTGGACATTGACCTGCTGATGGTCGTGGCAGCATTGGCCGCCGCTTGGGTTGGTGCCGCACTTGAGGGTGCGGTGCTCTTGGGTCTGTTCAGCCTGTCGTCGACGCTGGAAGAACGCGCGCTTGGCCGCGCCCGCCGCGCGGTTGAGGCGTTGATGGCCCTGCGCCCCGACAGCACCCTGCGCCGCAACGGCGATGGCACGGTCACCGAAGTTCCGGTGGACAGCCTTTTGCCCGGCGACATGGTCATCCTGCGCCCCGGCGCACGGGTGCCGGTCGATGGCAAACTGGCCGAAGGCGTTGGCAGCTTGGACGAATCCACCATCACTGGGGAATCGGTTCCCGTGCGCAAAACCCCCGGCACCCCGCTGCATGAGGCGACGGTGAACCTTCATGCCGTTCTGGTGATGCAAGTGACCAAGTCTGTCGGCGAAAGCACCGTGGCCCGCATGATCGCACTGGTGACCGAAGCGCAGGCGATGAAAGCCCCGTCGGAACGGTTTTCGGATTGGTTCGGGCAACGCTACACCGTGGCGGTGCTGCTGGGGTCGATCTTCGCCTTTGTCGTGATGCTGCAACTGGGCTGGTCTCAGGACGATGCGATGTATCGCGCGGCCACGCTGCTGGTTGCGGCCAGTCCCTGCGCCGTGGTGATCTCTGTCCCTGCCGCCATCCTGTCGGCCCTGTCAGCGGCAGCGCGCGGCGGGGTGCTGTTCAAGGGCGGCGCAGCACTAGAACGGTTGGCCGCGGTGCGCATCTTTGCCTTTGACAAGACAGGCACGCTGACAAACGGCCGGGCCGAGGTGACGGGCGTCGTGACAGCCGGGGATGAGGGCGCGTTCCTGTCCCTGCTGGGCGGGCTTGAGGCGCATTCCGAACACCACATCGCCACCGCCATCACCGCCGAACTGGCAAAGCGCGGTCTGACCGCCCTGCCCGTGACCGATGTGGCGACAAGCCCAAGCGAAGGCATCACAGGCCAAGACACCCAAGGCCCCGTCTGGGCGGGCAATCCCCGGATGGCCGCGCGGATGGGGGCAGACCTGTCCGATCCGCTTTACGCCGGATTGCAGGATGGCGCGGAAACTGTGATCTGGCTGGGCCGGGGTGCGCAGGTGCAGGGCGCGGTGTCGGTCGCCGACCAACCGCGCGAAACATCGCGCGAAGGGATCATCGCGCTGCGTCAGGGCGGGGTGGCGCAGGTCGTCATGATGACGGGCGACCGCCGCCCCGTGGCCGACCGCATCGGTGCCGCGCTGGGTCTGAACCCGCAGGACATCCACGCCGACATGCTGCCCGAAGACAAGGTGCGTTTGCTGGACAAGCTCGCCGGTCAGGCCCCGGTGGCGTATGTCGGAGACGGGGTGAACGATGCCGCCGCGCTGGCACGGGCCGATGTGGGAATCGCCATGGGTGCTGCGGGCAGCGAAGTTGCGCTGCAAGCGGCAGAGGTCGCGCTTTTGTCCGACAACATGTCCCGCCTTGCCGCCGCACAGCGCCTGTCACGTCGCACTGCGATGATCATCCGTCAGAACCTGATCTTTGCCTTGGGGGCGATGGTTGTGCTGGTCATCGGCGGGCTGTTCTTTGAACTGCCCCTGCCGCTGGCCGTTCTGGGGCATGAGGGCGGGACGGTGCTGGTCGTGCTCAACGGGTTGCGCCTCTTGGCCGATCCGATCCGCAAACCGGCTTGACCCCCCGCCCCGCGCGCTTTCACTTAAGCGCGGGGGGATGGCATGGATTTCGCCGATCAGATCACAGCGGGCGAACAGGCGGTGGCCGCAGGCCGGGCCGATGCCGCCATTGCCTTGGCCGATGGTCTTTACAAGGCAGGCTGCACCGATGTGGCGGTCTTTGTGTTCCACGCCCGCGCGCTGGACTTGGCGCTGCGTCCGCTGGCCGCGCTGACAGTGCTGGCCGATGGTCTGGCCACGCACCCGCTCTCCGGCCGCCTGCGGGTGGAACGGGGCAAAATTCTTGCCCGCCAAGGCGATGCTGCACAGGCCGAGGCTGCTTTTGACGACGCCCTGACCGTTGATCCCCGCCAGATGGAGGCGGTAAAGGGCATCCTGTCCCTGCGCCCCATGCCCTTGGACGATCCCCGCCTTGCGCTGGTGACGGCCACCGCCATGGATACCGACCGCCCGCCAAACAAACGCGCAAAGCCGTTCTACATCCTTGGGCAAGTCTGGCTGGAGGCGGGCGAGATTGATCCCGCGATGGCGTTCTACGCACAGGCCAATGCGCTGATGGCTTTGGGCCATGATCCCGCCGCGCAGGAATACCGCTTTGCCAGCGGCGCCTTTGACATCACCCGCGAAGTGCTTGCCGAACACCCCCGCACCGTGCCGCTGACGCCGAATTGTCCAGCCGTTCTGATCGCGGGCCTGCCCCGGTCCGGCAAAACGCTGGCCGAAAAGCTGCTGACCCGCAGTGGCGGCGTCCATGCCGGAGGGGAACTCGCCCTTCTCAGCCGCTACGCACGCGAGTTGGACTGGACGCAGGGCGCAGGGGCGGTGGTCGCGGGTTTGGCCACGCTGACGCAATCTCCCCTTGCCCGGCGCTATACTGCAGCGGCAGAGGGGCGGCGGTTTGTCACCGACACCTCACCGCCCACGCTGTTCCGGCTGGGGGTGATGGCGGCGCTGCACCCGGATGTGCCAGTGGTGCTGTGCCACCGCGATCCGCTGGATCTGGCGGCGGCGATGTATGTCAAACAGTTCCGGCGCGGCAACCTGTTCACCACCCGGCTGGACACTTTGGGGCGGGCCATTGCGCGGGCGGAACGGTTGATGGCGCATTGGCTGGACACCCTGCCGAACCCCGTTTTGCATCTGGCCTATGAAGACACCGCCCGCGACCCGGATGACACCACCCGGCATCTGGCCGCGCTGATCGGACAGCCCGCGCCCCCAAGAACCGAGGCCCGCCCGCCCAAACGCCTGCATCCCGCCCGTGCCAGCGATGGCCCCCCCGGCCCGGCGCTGATCGGTTTCGCCCGCCCCTTGGCCCGCCATCTGAAGCCCGCGATGGCCGCATACCACGCCGAAAAAGAGCGGCTTTCGCTGTCCCGCCCCCGGTAAAGCTGCCAAAGGCGCTGAAAAATGCGACATTCTTCACGCATTTTTATGTGCAACCGCCCAGCATTGACGCGACGGCGCAAGGTTTGTCTTGACGGATGGCGCAAGCTCTCTATGTGCTGAATGAACGTTCATTCTCGGAATCCACAGCGTATGACTGCGCCTGCCGCCCTCACAGCAGCCTCTGACGCCCGCAGCGTCGAAATCCTTGACCTCGTGCGCCATGCGTTCGCGGAAAAGGGGTTTGACGGCGCGTCGATGCAAGACCTCGCCCGTGCGGCGGGGATGAGCGTGGGGAACTTCTACCGCTACTTCCCCAGCAAGGCTGCGATTGTCGAAGGTCTGATCCACCGCGACCTGTCCGAAATCGAAGCCACCTTTGCCGCCGTGATGGGATCGCCCGATCCGCTGGCCGTGCTGCGCGCGACCCTTGCCGAACGGGTGAATGAAGATTGCGCCGCTGATGGGCAAATCTGGGCCGAAATCACTGCTGCCGCGCTGCGCAAACCCGAAATCGGGGCCGTCGCGCAAAAGATGGAAGACGAAATCGCGGGCTACATGATGGCCGTCTTTGCCCGCATCACCGGCCTGTCTTTGGCTGAGGCCCATATCCGCTTTCGCGCGCAGGCGACCTTGATCGTCATGTTGGTCAAGGCCGCCGCGATGCAACCCGCCCAAGAACCAGAGACGCGCAGTAATCTGTCTGCGCTGATCCTCCGTACAATAGATCGAACGCTTGACGAAGTCGTCGCAAGCGCCCTGAAAGGCTGACCCCATATCATGCGTTTTCCTCTTCTTGCCCCTGCGCTGTTCGTGGCCCTCGCTGTTCCTGCGCTGCCTGTTCATGCCCAGACCGAAACTGAAAGTGCCGCCCCTGCAGTGACAGAAACCCTGCCCGCGATTTCGGTTTCAACGGTGGAAAAGCGGATGCTGCGGGATCGTGTCGTCGCCTCTGGCCTGATCGCGCCGGTGGAACGCATCCTCGTCGCGCCTTTGATCGAAGGTCAGCCAATTGAATCGCTTGAGGCGGACGTGGGCGATTACGTGCAGGCCGGGCAAATCCTTGCACGGCTGTCGCGTTCGACACTGGAATTGCAGAAAACCCAAGTCGCGGCTTCCCGCGCCTCGGCCCGCGCGACCATCGCCCAGATTGAAGCGCAACTGATCGAAGCCCGCGCCAGCGCTGACGAAGCCGCACGCGTGTCGACCCGCACCGCCGCGCTGCAAAAGCAGGGCAGCGCCTCGCAGGCGGCTGCCGATCAGGCCAATGCCAATGCCATTTCCGCAAGTGCGCGTGTGACCGCCGCGACCCAGACGCTGGAAGCCGCCCGCGCGCAGTTGGAACTGGCCGAAGCCCAGATGGCCAACATTGACCTTCAACTTGACCGTGCGGATGTGAAAGCCCCGGTAGCGGGCGAAATCACCGCGCGCAGCGCGGTCATCGGGGCCGTCGCCTCCGCGCAGGCAGAGCCGATGTTCCAGATGATCAAGAATGGGGAACTGGAACTGAACGTCGAGCTGGCCGAGGTGGACCTGCCCCGCCTTGCCGCAGGCCAAACGGTGCGCATGCGCTCGATCGGCCTCACCGAACCCTTGACCGGCACCGTGCGGCTGGTGGAACCCACCATCGACACCGCCACCCGCCTTGGCCGCGCCCGGATCAGCATCGACGGCGATGATGCCGTGCGGTCGGGGATGTTCATGGATGCCGAAATCCTGATCGCCGAGCGTGAGGCGCTGGCAGTGCCCGTCACCGCCGTGGGCAGTTCTGCCGATGGCAGCACCGTGATGAAGGTGGCAGATGGCGTCGTCAGCCGCGTTCCGGTCAAGACCGGCATCCGCGATGGCGGCTGGGTTGAGGTGCTGGAAGGCATCACCCCCGGTGACACCATCGTGACCAAGGCCGGGGCTTTCGTGCGTGACGGTGACCGGATCAATCCGGTCCCGTTTGAACCCAACGTGAACTGAGGGGAACCGCCATGAACTTTTCCGCTTGGTCCATCCGCAACCCTGTCGCACCCCTGCTGGCTTTCTTCCTGCTGCTGATCGTCGGCTGGAACAGTTTCAACACCCTGCCCATCACCCGTTTCCCGAATATCGACGTGCCGCTGGTCGCGGTCAACGTGGCGCAATCCGGTGCCGCACCCGCCGAGATGGAAACGCAGGTCACCAAGGAAATCGAAGATGCCGTGGCGGGCATCACCGGGGTGAAGAACGTCGTTTCCACCGTGAATGACGGCGTGTCCACCACGGTTGTGGAATTCCGCATGGAAGTTCCCACCGAAAAGGCCGTGCAGGACACCAAGGACGCCATCGACCGCATCCGTGGCAACCTGCCCGGCTCGATCGAGGCGCCGGTGGTCAGCCGGATCGACGTCGAAGGTCAGGCGATCATGACCTTTGCCGTGTCCAACCAGAACCAGACCATCGAAGAACTGTCGTGGTTCGTGGACGATACCATCACCCGCGCGCTGCAAGGCCGCCCCGGCGTGGGCCGGGTGGACCGCTACGGCGGGGCCGAACGCGAAATCCGCGTGGAACTGGACCCGGTCAAGCTGGACAGCTACGGCATCACCGCCAGTGCGGTGAACCAGCAGTTGCGCGCCACCAACGCCAACCTCGGCTCTGGCCGGTCGGAAATCGGTGACGGCGAACAGGCCATCCGCACGCTTGGCGATGCGGCCACCGTGGAACGGCTTTCCTCGACCACCATCGCGCTGCCGTCGGGCCGCCATGTGCGCCTGTCCGATCTGGGCAATGTGGTCGATACCTATGAAGAACTGCGCTCTTTCGTACGGCTGGACGGCAACCCTGTGGTGACCTTCGCCGTGTTCCGGGCCAAAGGTGCCTCCGAAGTTTCGGTCGCTGAAACCGTCAACACCGTGCTGGACGGGCTGCGCGCAGAGCATCCCGACACGACCATCACCATCGTAGATGAGACGGTGTTCTACACCTATGGCAACTACGAATCCGCGCTGCATACGCTGATCGAAGGGTCCATTCTGGCCATCCTTGTGGTGCTGGCCTTCCTGCGGAACTGGCGCGCGACGCTGATTGCCGCTGTTGCCCTGCCGCTGTCTGCGATCCCCACCTTCTTTGTCATGGACCTGCTGGGCTTCTCGCTGAACCTTGTCAGCTTCCTTGCCATCACGCTGGCCACCGGCATCCTTGTCGATGACGCCATCGTTGAGATCGAGAATATAGCCCGACACATCAGGATGGGGAAAACCCCCTATCGTGCGGCGATTGAGGCCGCGGATGAAATCGGGCTGGCCGTCATCGCCACCACCTTCACCATCGTGGCGGTCTTTGTGCCTGTGTCCTTCATGGCGGGGATTCCGGGGCAGTATTTCCGGCAATTCGGCCTAACGGTCGCCATTTCGGTGCTGTTCTCATTGCTGGTCGCGCGTCTGATCACACCGATGATGGCCGCCTATCTGATGCGGTCCAAGGATGCGGACGAACATAACGCCCAAGACGGCGCTATCATGCGCGGCTATCTGAAGCTGGTCGCAACATCGACCTCGGGCCGCGTCCTTCGCTATATCCCGGCGCGCTACATCACGCTGGTTCTGGCCTTTGTCGTGCTGGGCATTTCGATGCACTTCATGCTGAAGGTTCCGGGCAGCTTCCTGCCGCCCGAAGACGTCAGCCGTATCTCCGTCTCGGTCGAACTGCCGCCGGGCACGACTTTGGCCGAAACCGAAGTGGCGACCGACCGTATCCATGACACGATCAAGGATATTCCGGGCATCGACCGGATCATGGTCGTGGGCGGCACCTCGCCCACGGGTGATCTCGACATCCGCCGCGCGTCTGTCGTGGTCGTGCTGGATCGTCTGGACCAATCGCTGCTGCTGAAACTGTCGCAGATCGCAAACAAGGTGCCCGTCTTGGGCGCGCTGATCCCCGATGTCGAAAACACCGGCCGGACCGTCCCGCAGAACATCATCGAAGCGCAGATTTTCGACCGACTGCACAAACTGCCCGACATGCGCGCGTTCAAGCTGAACGACCGGGGCGAGCGTGACCTGTCCTATTCCATCCTCGCCGACAATGAGGCGGATTTGAATGAGGCTGTGGCGCTGCTGGAAGCCGCGCTGTCCAAGGTGCCGGAACTGGCCAACGTGGCCTCCGAAGGGGCGTTGCCGCGCCCGGAAATCCAGATCTCACCGCGCGTGACCGAGGCGGCGCGTCTGGGCATCACCACGGCACAAATCGCCGAAACCGTCCGCGTCGCCACCATCGGCGATGTCGATGCGGCGCTGGCGAAACTGTCCATCGACAACCGCCTGATCCCGATCCGGGTCCGCCTGAACGATGCCAGCCGCGAAGACCTGTCGCGCATCGCCGCGCTGAAGGTCACGACTGCGACCGGGGCCGCCGTGCCGCTATCCGCCGTGGCCGACATCCGCATCGGCGAAGGTCCGTCGGTGGTGGAACGCCTCAACCGCGAACGCCGCGCCACCATTGGCGCGAACCTGCCCGTGGGCGTGGCGCTTGGCACGGCATCCGCCGCCTTTGACAAGGTGGTAGCCGAAACCCCGCTGCCGGGAACGGCGCGGGTGGAACAATCCGGCGACGCCGAGGTGCAGGCCGAACTGTTCAGCAGCTTTGGCAATGCCATGATCCTTGGCCTGCTTCTGGTGCTGACCGTGCTGATCCTGTTGTTCAAATCGGTGATCCAGCCCTTCACCATCCTGTTCTCGCTTCCCCTCGCCATCGGGGGTGTTGCGGCGGCGCTGATCCTGACCAATTCGGCGCTGTCGATGCCGGTGCTGATCGGGATTCTGATGCTGATGGGGATCGTGACCAAGAACGCCATCCTGCTGATAGATTTCGCGATCGAGATGCGGAACCAAGGCATGGACCGCTTCCAGGCGGTGATCGAGGCGGGTCACAAGCGCGCGCGCCCCATCGTCATGACCTCCATCGCCATGTCGGCGGGCATGCTGCCCTCGGCGCTTGGCGTGGGGGAGGGCGGATCGTTCCGCGCCCCGATGGCCACGGCGGTGATCGGCGGCATTATCGTCTCGACCATCCTGTCGCTGGTGGTGGTGCCTGCGTTCTTCCTGATCATGGATGACCTGTCGCGTCTGGTCTCGCGCCTGTTCAGCCGGTTCATCGGCCCGAAAGAAGCGGAACCCGAAGAACCCCCGGCCCATATCCTTGCCGAACGCATCGCCGCACTTGAGGCTGCGCAAGACACGCGCGCGCCACTGGGTCTGGCAAAAACCGCCCCCTTGCAAGCGGCGGAATAGATCAGACCAGTTTCAACAGCAAAGCCAGCAACTGCGCCCGTTCGGGCGCAGTCAGCGGCCCAAGGGTTTCGGCGCTGACCTTCAACGCCGTCGCCACCCCGTCAGAAAACAGCGCCGCCCCCGCCCCGGTCAGGGACACGGTAAGGCGGCGTTTGTCATTCGGATCGGCCGCCGTTTCCACCAAACCCTGCCGCGCCAGTCGGTCCACCACACCCTTGATCGTCGCCGCATCCATCGCCGTCATCCGGCCCAGATGGTTCTGCGACAGCGGCCCCAGTTCCGACAAACGCGCAAGCACCGCCCATTGCACGGATGTGACTTGTGGCAGGCGTTCCGCAAAAATCGCCAAATGGCGCTGGGTCACGCGCCGCAGCACGTAACCGATCTGATCGTCCAGCACATATTCCGGGCGTTCTGTCATGGCTTGGGATAGACCGCGACCGATTGCCGCGCAAGATTGTTGACAGAGGCCCCGCCTCTCCGCAATCTCATGTGCATACAAACAATGTGGGTCGCCCGATGCTGTTTGCCCGCCCCGACACCCTGACACAGGCGATTGCGCTGCGGGCGCAGGGCTGCCGGGTCTTGGCGGGCGGGACCGACCTTTACCCCGGCGCAGGCGATCAGCTTTCGGGCGATGTCTTGGACCTGACCGCCATCCCTGCCCTACGCGGCATCACCCAAGGCGCGGATGGCCTGCGGATAGGTGCCTGCACGACGTGGAGCGATCTGGCAGAGGCCACCCTTCCCCCCGCCCTCATCGCCCTGCAACAGGCGGCGCAGCAGGTCGGCGGACGACAGGTGCAGAACGCCGGAACGCTTGGCGGTAACCTCTGCAACGCCTCCCCGGCGGCAGATGGCGTGCCGCCCCTTCTGGCGCTGGATGCTGTGGTGGAATTGACAGGGTCGAACGGCGCACGGTCGCTGCCGCTGGCCGCATTCATCACCGGCCCCCGCCGCACGGCGCTGGCGCAGGGGGAAATCCTGACCGCCATCACCCTGCCGCAAAGTGCCCTGACCGGGCGTTCCGCCTTTGTCAAACTGGGCGCGCGGGCGCATCTGGTGATTTCCATCGCTATGGTCGCGGCGCGTGTTTCGCTGGAACAGGGTCGCATTTCACACTGCGCCTTGGCCGTTGGCTCCTGCGGTCCCGTCGCCTGCCGCCTGCCACGGCTAGAGGCTGTGATCCTTGGCCTGACCCCGTCGCAAGCGTTGGAGCAGATCACCCCTGCCGCACTCGACGCCCTGTCCCCTATCGACGACATCCGCGCCACGGCTGCCTATCGGCGTGAGGCCGCCGCCGAACTCCTCCGCCGCGCTGTGTTGGAGGCCGCATGATCACCTTCACCCTCAACGGCCAAGCCATCACCACCGACACCGCCCCCACCCGCCGCCTGTCCGAAGTGCTGCGTGAGGATTTGGGGATGAAAGGCACCAAGGTCGGCTGCGATGCGGGCGATTGTGGATCCTGCACCGTGCTGGTCGATGGCCGCGCAATGTGCGCCTGCCTGACCCCCGCCGCACGGGTCCAAGGTGCCCATGTCGAAACGATTGAGGGCGAGACCCCCGAACTCACCCGCCTGCGCGCCGCCTTCCTGCGCCACGGCGCCGCGCAATGCGGCATCTGCACGCCGGGCATGCTGATGGCCGCCGTGGACCTCTTGGGCCGCAATCCCACACCAACCGAAACGCAAGCATCCGATGCGCTTGGCGGCGTGCTCTGTCGCTGCACCGGCTACCGCAAGATCATCGCCGCCGTCTGCGACACCACCGATACCCCAGCGATCACCACCGGCGGCGTCGGCGCGGCCCTGCAACGGCTGGACGGCGCGGCCAAAGTGGCGGGCGATCTTTTCGGGGCCGATGTCGTGCCCGATGGCGCGCTGACACTGAAAGCGATCCGCTCGCCGCACCATCACGCCGCCTTCACCTTTGGCGACCTGACCGCCTATGGCCAGCGCCCTGGCATCGCCGCCGTCTTCACTGCCGCCGATATCCCCGGCATCAACCGCTTTGGCGTCATCCCGCCCTTCGCCGACCAACCCGCCATCGCCCCCAGCCCCGCGCGGTTCCGGGGCGAATGTGTGGCCTTGGTGGCGTTTGAACCGGGGGTGACCCCCGATACCGCTGACTTTCCGATCCACTGGCAAGAACGCCCCGCCCTGATGATCCCGGCCGAGGCTGAAACCGCTGCGCACCTGATCCACGCAAACCGCCCCGGCAACCGCCTGACCGAAGGCCGCGTGGTCAAGGGTGACGCCGCAAGCGCCCTCGCCGCCTCAGCCCATATTGTAGAAGGCGAGATCACCACCGCCTTCGTCGAACACGCCTATATCGAACCCGAGGCGGGTTCGGCATGGATGGAGCGCGATGTCCTCAACATCCGCGCCTGCACCCAAGCCCCGGTGATGGACCGCGACGACACCGCCGCGATCCTTGGCCTGCCTGTGGACAAGGTCCGCATCAGGCCCAGCGCCGTCGGTGGCGGCTTCGGCTCCAAACTGGATATCAGCCTGCAACCCCTGCTTGGCCTTGTGGCAATGAAAACCGGACGGCCCGTGCGGATGACCTACACACGCCAAGAAAGCATGGTCTCCACCACCAAACGCCACCCCGCCGAAATCCGGGGCCGCATCGGCTGCGACGCCACAGGCCGGATCACGGCGGTCGACTTCGAAGGCCGTTTCGATACCGGCGCTTATGCAAGCTGGGGACCGACCGTGGCCAACCGCGTCCCGGTCCATGCCTCTGGCCCCTACCTGACCCCGCATGTCCACGCCCGCGCCCGCGCCATCCACACCAACGGCCCTGTCTCTGGCGCGTTCAGGGGGTTCGGCGTGCCACAGGCAGCGATCTGGCAAGAAACGCTCTACGACCAACTCGCCGACAAGGCCGGGATCGACAGGCTGGAATTCCGCATCCTGAACGCCCTCAGCGATGGCGACCAATCCGCCACCGGCCAGGTGATGCAGGCCACCGGCATCCGCCAATGTCTTGAGTCGCTCCGCCCCCATTGGCACCGCGCCTTGGCCGAAGCGCGGGGCAAACCCGGACGCGGCGTCGGCATTGCCTCCTGCTGGTATGGCTGCGGGAACACGTCTTTGCCCAACCCCTCCACCATCCGCATTGGCATCACCGCGCAAGGCGACATTGTCCTGCACCAAGGCGCCACAGACATCGGCCAAGGCTCCAACACCGTCATCCCCCAGATCGCCGCTGAGGCACTGGGTCTGCCCATCGAACACTTCCACCTGATCGGCCCGGATACCTTCCTGACCCCGGATGCCGGCAAAACCTCAGCCAGCCGACAAACCTATGTCTCCGGCCGCGCCGCCCATGACACCGCTCGCGCGCTGCGGGCGATCATCCTGCGGCTGGCCAATGCATCCGACGCCGCCAGCCTGTCGCTCACCAACGGCACCCTGACCGTCACCGAAGGCACCATCCGCCGCGACATCGCCCTTGGCAAACTCCCAACCGGCGCAGATGGCTATGTCCTGCACGCCGAAGAAACCTATGACCCCCCCACCGCGCCCTTGGACGCAAACGGCCAAGGCAAACCCTACGCCGTCTACGGCTACGGCGCGCAACTGGTGGAACTCTGCGTTGAGCCCACCCTCGGCACCGTCAAACTGCTGAAAATCACCGCCGCCCATGACGTGGGGCGCGCCATCAACCCCCAACTCGCCGAAGGCCAGATCGAAGGCGGCATCGCCCAAGGCATCGGCCTTGCCCTGATGGAGGAATACCTTCCCGGTCGCACCGAAAACCTGCACGACTACCTGATCCCCACCACGGGCGACGTCCCGCCCATCCAATCAATCCTCATGGAAATCCGCGATCCCGAAGGCCCCTTCGGCGCGAAAGGCTTGGGCGAGCATGTCCTGATCCCCACCGCCCCCGCCATCCTCAACGCCATCCGCCACGCCACCGGGGCCAAGATCACCCGCCTGCCCGCCCTCCCCCACCGCATCCTCGCCGCGATCCAAGGGGCAAAGCCATGACCCCACATTTTCTGTCCCCCAATATCCTCGGGAGGTCTGGAGGGCAGACAGCCCTCCAGCCTTCAGCACAAAACCTCAGACGTCAGAACCATCCCCTCACCCTACCCCTCTCCCCCAAGGGAAGAGGGAATCGCGCCCCACATCAGGCCGCTCTCCTCCGCGCAACCCCCCATCTCCTTTGCTTAAATATCCTCGGGTGGTCCGGAGGGCAGACAGCCCTCCGGGGCCAGCCACGGAAACCGACAGCACAAGTCCGCACCCATCCCCCTCTCCCCTCGGGGGAGAGGGCCGGGGTGAGGGGGCAGCCATGACCGCCCAGGAAAAAATCCGCTGCGATGCCTGCCCGGTGATGTGCTTCATCGCCCCCGGCCAGACCGGGGCTTGTGACCGTTATGCCAATGACGCGGGGCGGATTGTCCGCACCGATCCTGTGCTGATGCTGACCCATGCGCTGCAAGGTGGCGAACGGATCATCCCCTTCGCCGCCGCCGATTGGCAGGACGGGTTTGTGCCGCAGGATACGATGGTCACCGGCATCGGGTCGGGCACCACTTACCCCGATTACAAACCCGCGCCCTTTATCGTGTCCTCACAGGTCGACGGCGCGGATATGGTCACCGTGGTGACCGAGGCGATCTTTTCCTATTGCGGCGTTAAGGTGAAGATCGACACCGACCGCCACCTTGGCCCCGAAGGCGCGGTGGTCCGTGTCGATGGTGAACCTGTCGGCCATGTCACCACCGCGGAATATGGCAGCCAGATGCTGTCGCTTGGCGGGGTGCATCACCTGACCGGCGGCGGCAAGGCCGAAGGCCGCGTCACCTGTGCCGCGATGCTGGCGCTGTGCAACCGCGACCCCGTGACGCTGACCATCGACGGTGGATCGACCGTCACGGTGCAGGCAGGCCAGCCGCCCATCGTGGACGGCACCCCCGAACGGCGCATGCGCGTCGGCTGTGGCTCGGCCACCATCGGCATGTTCGCCAGCCAATGGCAGGGCTTGGTTGATGAGGTCGTCGTCGTCGATGACCATATCACCGGCGTTGTCAGCGAACATCAGGCGGGCAAGGTGATCGGCTGGCCCGCCACCGGCATCCGCATCAAGGGCCACCGCTCCACCCCTGGCCGCTACTTCCGCGTGTCGGAACCGGGGTTGGGCTGGGGCGGCACGCGGCTCAGCGATCCTTTGGAAATCCTCGGCCCGTGGAACGCGGCAAAGGGCGCGCGGCCCGGATTGCGGCTGTTGATGGTCTCTACGACGGGCGAGGAATACGGCTACTACGTGCTGGATCAGTCTCTAACCCCGCAAAAACACCCCCTGCCGCCGGAATTGGAACCCTCTGTCAAGTTGATTGACGAAAATTGCGAACCCTCGCTTTGCACCGTTCTGTTCATGGGGGGCGCGGGGGGAAGTTTGCGCGCAGGGGTGACCAAGAACCCGGTACGGTTGACGCGGTCCGTGCAGGGGAAAGAGACGCGACTGACCTGCGGCGGGGCCGAATGCTATGTCTGGCCGGGCGGCGGGATCACCTTCATGGTTGATGTGCTTGACCTGCCGCCGGGCAGTTTCGGCTATGTCCCCACACCCGCGCTGGTGGCCCCGTTGGAGTTCACCCTGCCACGGAATGCCTACCTGCGCCTTGGCGGGCATGATGAGGCGATCCGCTCCCTCCCCGACATCCTGCAAAACGGCGGCGAATACCCCACCGCCGCGAAACTCCATCCAAGGGGGCGGGGATGAGCGCGCAGGCCACATGGCTTCCGGGGGGGCGATTGCATCTCAATCACGGGCCGATTGACCTGATCCTGCAAGGCTGGGGCGATGCGCGGGCGCTGCGCGCGGGATATGCGGCGGCGGCGGACAGATTCGACACTATTCTTGCCGAATTGGTGTCTGAACTACCGGCTTTGCGCTGCCCAAGCACCCCCGTCACCGGCCCCACCGCACGGCTGATGGCCGCAGCGGTGGCCCCCTTCCGCCCCACCTTCCTGACCCCGATGGCCGCTGTGGCGGGGGCGGTCGCCGACACCATCCTGCGCGCTTTTGTCCGTCCCGGCATCACCCGCGCCTATGCCAACAACGGCGGCGACATCGCGCTGCATCTGGACCCCGGCGAGCACCTGACCTGCGCCATCGCGGGGGCAGGGGGCAGCGTCACGATCCATGCCGCAGACCGGGTGCGCGGCATTGCCACCTCGGGTTGGCGGGGGCGCAGTTGGTCGCTGGGCATTGCGGATTCAGTCACTATCCTTGCCAAAACAGCGGCTGAGGCCGATGCGGCAGCGACCATCGTGGCCAATGCGGTGGACTTGCCCGGCCATCCCGGCATCACCCGCCGCCCCGCGCAAGACTTGCAAGCCGACAGCGACCTTGGCCCCCGTCTGGTCACCACCGCAGTCGCTTCCCTGACCACAACCGAGGCTCAAACCGCCGTAGACCGCGGCGCAGCCACGGGGCAGGCGGCCCTGTCGCGCGGGCTGATCGACGGGGCGCTGATTTTCCTGCACCCTGCGGTGCGAACCCTTGGCACCCTGCGCCTGAAGGAGCCTGAACTTGCCTGACTTCCCCCTCCGCCGCATCACCACCCAAATCGAGGAGATCCACCACGAAGGTGGTCCCCTCGCCACCCCGCCCGCCCTGCGCGGCGCGATCATCGCCGTGGTGGGCAACCCCTTTGCCGGACGCTACGAGCCCGATTTGCAGCCCGCGATGGAGGCGCTGAAACCCCTCGCCCTGCTGTTGACCGACCGTCTGGTCGCGGCGCTCGGCGGGCGCGACGGCATTGATGCCTATGGCAAGGGTGCCATCGTAGGCGAAGGCGGCGAAAGCGAACATGGCGCTTTGTGGCATGTCGCAGGCGGTTACGGGATGCGCGACCGTCTGGGCGAATGTCGGGCCATCGTGCCATCGGCGATGAAGGTGGGCGGCATCGGGTCCACGTTGGACGTTCCGCTTGGCCATCTGAACGCCGCCTATGTGCGGTCGCGTTTTGACGTGATCACCGTGCGGATGGAGGACGCGCCGAAAGCGAATGAGATGGCGCTGGTCTTGGCCATGGCGCGCGGCGGACGGGTCCATAGCCGGATGGGCGGGCTGGAGGTGTGGCAAGTGAAAGGTGAGGACGGGCTAAGATGATCCAACCGCACCGCCCATATCCCCTCAAGGGAATTTTTCAGGGGTTAGCAAAACCTCTTGGGGCGGTGCCTGTGGTTTTTCTTTTGCCCTCGGTCGCCTTTGCCTGTGCCCTGCCGCCGTCGATCATCCTGACCCTGCCGACGGGTTGGTATATGACCGGGGCGGCGCTGACGGTGTTGCTGACGGCCCTTTTCGGTGCGGCGGCGGATCGGTTGCCGGACCCGCAACCGCGGCTTTTGTGGCAGCGCAAAGTGATCTTGCCGGAAACGCTGACCTCTTATGTCGCGTTCCTGTGCTTCCTTGGCTTGCTCGCGGTCGGTTGGCTGGGCGCGCGGGATCCGATGCACAATCTGATGACGCTGGTGTTCTGGACCGGGGTTTGGATCGCACTGCCGCTTGGGTCGATGCTTTTGGGCAATCTGTGGCGGCCGTTGAACCCCTGGACAGGCCCGGTGCGGATCACCCGGACGCTGCTGAACCGGACCGGCAGTATTGGCCTGAAACGCCTTGGCCATCTGCCTGCCGTGCTGGGCTATGGCGGCTTTGTCTGGTTCCAGATCATCTCGATGGCGCCGGATGATCCCTTTGTGCTGGCCACGGCCGCCGCCGCCTATTGGCTGGTGATCTTTGCCTTTGCGGTGCTGGAGGGCGAGGAGTGGCTGCAAAAGGGCGAGTTTCTGACCGTCCTGATGGGTTGGCTGTCGCGCGTCTCGCCCTTGTGGCTGGACATTACGGGGCCAAAGGCGCGGTTGATGCTGGGCTGGCCGGGGGCGCAGGTGCTGCGGATGCAGGCGCTGACCCGCAGTGAAATTGCGCTGGTGACGATGGCCTTGGCGGCGCTGACCTTTGACGGGCTGGCAGAGACGTTCTGGTGGCAGGCCATCATCGGGGAAAACCCGCTGGAACCCACCGGGCGATCTGGCGTGATGCGGGACAACTCGCTGGGGCTGCTGCTGGCTTGGGCGCTGACGGCGGGCACGATCCTTGGCGCGATCCGGTTGGGGCAATGGTTCGGCGGGCGCTTTGCCACCGGGCCGATCATGCTGTCCTTTCTGGCCATCGCCGCCGGCTACCATGCCGCGCATAATCTGGTGACCCTGCTGACCGCCGGGCAATACACCCTTGCCGCGCTGAATGATCCGCTGTTCCGGGGGGACAGTATCCTTGGCCTGTCGGAATTCTTCGTCTCTTTCGGTTTCCTGACCGATGCCGGGACCATGCCCTTGATCTATGCCGCGCAATTCGCGGCGATCCTGCTGGCGCATCTTTTGGCGGTGTATCTGAGTCTGAAACTGGCCGGGCACGCCCCCGCCAAGGCGCATCTGCCCCTGACCGTCCTGATGGTGGGTTACACAACCTTGGGGTTGTGGTTGCTGTCCACCGCGCGAAGTGCTTGAAATGGCAGAAAGTTTCAGACCGATACCAACACGTTTCAACCAAGGGCCCGCAAGAAAGACGGACCCGATCACCAGCGGAGAGAAGACCATGAAGAAAGACCTGCTCGTCCCGAGCCGTCGCTCGGTCCTCAAGGGGATGGGGGCCGGATTGGCGGCCTCGGCCTTCCCCGGCTATACTTGGGCGCAGTCGGCCCCCATCAAACTGGGGTTCCAACTGCATCGAACCGGGATCGGGGCCGCCTATGGCCGCTGGTATGAACGCACCGCGCAGGCGGCGTTGAAGGTGGTGAATGACGCAGGCGGCATCGGTGGACGTCCGGTGGAAATCCTGTTCGAAGATGACGCCACCGATCCAAAGCGCGGCGCAGAGGTGGTGGAAAAGCTGGCCAATGACGGCTGTGATCTGATCTTCGGGCCGCTGTTTTCGCATGTGGTCATCGGCTCGGCCCCGCGCGCGGGTGAGTTGAAGATCCCCTATCTGGTCTGTTCCGAAGGCTATCACGTCGCCTCGGGCATGTTGAACCGCTGGACGCTGCAACCGGGCATCACCGATGTGCGGTCACAAGTGTCGTCAATGGCCCCGTGGGTGGCGGCGAACCTTGGGAAAAAGGTCACGATGGTCTATCCCGACTACGCCTTTGGCTACGACCACCGCGATTTCTTTACCGAAGCGATCAAGGCCCAAGGCGGCGAAGTCATCGCCCAAATCGCCATCCCGCCGACCGAAACCACCTTTACCCGCTATCTGCCGCAAATCCCCGCCGAGACTGAGGTTTTGTATCACGTCATGGTCGGCCCTGCGGTTCTGACCTTTGTGAAAGAGTTGGGGGATTTCTACGGCTCTGGCGCGCGTCCGCAAATCTTTGGCTTCATCGACTCGCTTGAGGCTGTGGATACCGCATCGCCGGGGTTGGAATTCCTTGAAGGGACGTATTTCTGGGAGGCGATGAACCGCGTCAAACAGGACGGCCAGACTGAGGCTGAAACCGCCTATCGTGCCGCCGTGGGCGTGGATGACACTGGCGCGTCAGTGACTGATGCTGCGGATGTGTCCACCTACAGCCATATGTTCAGCGTCTGGGAAACCCTGCACACGATCAAGGCGGGGATGGAGGCTGCGGGCTATCAATCCACCGCCGACCGCCAAAAGTTCGTTGAGGCCTTGGAGGCGATGACCACCATGGCTGAGGGCCCGGGCAATCCGCAGGGCGACAAGGTGTTCAACGGCAAGACCCATCAGGTCTTTGGCCATCAGAACATCAGCCAGGTCACCGGGGGCAAGTTGTTGCGCGTCCATCGCACCAGCATCGAGGATGGCCAATACGCCGACGCCGTGGATTACACCACGATGTCGTTCTGATCCCAGCAGGGCGGGGGCAACGTCCCCGCCCATTTCATCCGATGCGCGGGGACAATCCCCGCCCGCCATCCGGGGGCTGCCCTCTTGAGTTTCGGACCCTTCCTTTTGCTGGCGGTGATGGAAAGCCTTGTCACCGCCGCCACACTCGCCTTGACCGCAGTCGGGTTATCCTTGGTGTTCGGCACCATGCGGGTGGTCAACGTCGCGCATGGTGAGTTCTTCATGCTGGGCGCTGTTTTGGCGTGGTTTGTCACCACATCGGTGGGCGGGCCAGAGTGGATCGGCTTTGTCGCGGCCTTGGCCCTTGCGCCCTTGGGTGTGGCCGCTGTTGCCGCCTTGGCGGATCGGTTGGTGCTGAAACGCCTGAACTATGAGCCAGAGGCAACCATCGTCGCCACCATTGGCCTCTTGTACATCCTGCAACAGGCGGCGCTGACCTTTTACGGACCAGAGGCGCGGCCCGTAGAGCCGCCCTTCAATTTTCGCATCCAATTCCCGTGGTTCGGGTATTCCGGCTACAAGTTGTTCGTGATCTTTGCCGCGATCGCCGTTTTGCTGGCGGTCTGGTGGGGGCTGACGCGCAGCAAGGCGGGGCTGATCATGCGCGCCACGCAGGTGGACCGCGACACCGCCCGCGCCTTTGGGATCAACGTGGATCGTGTCTACGCCGGGGTTTTTGCCCTTGGTGCGGCCTTGGCGGCGATAGCGGCGGTGCTGATCGTGCCCATTCAACAAGCGCATTACCTGATGGGCGGGGAACCTTTGCTTCTGGCCTTTATCACCGTCATCGTCGGCGGTCTCGGGTCGCTACGCGGCACGGTGATCGCGGCTTTGGTCATCGGGCTGTCGGATGGGCTGATCGCATTCTTCTACTCGCCGACCTTGGCGAAGATCCTTGCGACGCTGCTGGTGGCCTTGGTGCTGGTGTTCCGTCCGCAGGGGCTGTTCGGGGCAAAAGCATGAAGGTCTGGATCGCGCATCTGGCCGTTCTGGCGGCCTTGGCAGTGCTGCTAGCCGTGCTGCCCGCCTATCACGCCACCAACCTTGCCCGCATTCTGACGCTGGCGGTCTTTGCGACGGGCTATAACCTTGCCTTCGGTTACACGGGGTTGTTGTCGCTGGGACATGCGCTGTTCTTTGCCGCTGGCGTCTATGGCGCGGCTTTGCCGGTCACCTATTGGGGCCTGTCACCCCTGCCCGCCATCGCTTTGGGCTGTTTGGCGGGGGGCGGGATGGCTGCAATGGTTGGCCTATTGGCGCTGCGAACGGCAGGGGTCAGTTTCATGATCGTGACCCTGATGTTCGCGCAGGCGGGGTATCTGACCTTGCTCTATTTCGGCCAGATCACAGGCGGGGATGAAGGGTTGGTCATGCCAGACGCCACCGCCCTGATCCCCGGCCTTTCCCCCGATACCGCCCGCGCCGTGATCGCCTTTGCGCTGTTCGCGCTGGCCTTGGTCCTGTCGCTCGCCGTGATCCGCAGCCGCCTTGGCCGTGTGATGGTGGCGATGCGCGAAAACGAGGAGCGCAGCCGCATGCTGGGCTATAACCCGTTCACGGTAAAGCTGACGGCGCTGGTCCTGTCGGGTCTTTTCGCAGGCGCGGCGGGGGCGGGTTACGCCCTGCTGTTCGGCTATGCCGGGGCGAGTTTTGCGACCATCCAGTATTCCATCCTGCCGATGCTGTACGTGCTGATGGGCGGCGCGGGCACCACGCTTGGCCCGCTGCTGGGAACGGCGGCGATGTTCTATCTGGTCGATGGCGCGGCGCGGATCACGACGGCGACGCTGCTGGTCGTCGGGGTGGCGCTGGTCTTGCTGATCCTGTTTGCCCCCAAGGGCATTCTTGGCACCCTAAGGGAAAGGGGCGCGCGATGGATTCCGTGATCTTGTCAGCGCGCGGCCTGACCCGGCATTTCGGCGGGTTGCGTGCGGTGGATGGCGTCGATTTCGACCTGCGAACCGGAGAGATTCACGCCCTGATCGGCCCCAATGGCGCGGGGAAAACCACCTTTGTCAGCCTGCTGTCCGGACGCGTTCCCGTGCAATCGGGCAGCATCACGCTAGGGGCGGAGGATATCACCGCCCTGCCCGCCCATGCCCGTGTGCGCAAGGGGATCGCCTATACGTTCCAGATCACCTCGGTCTACCCGCGCCTGTCGGTCTATGACAACGTGGCCTTGGCCGTCCCGCCTGAGGCTGGCGAATTGCGCCCCGCCGTCATGGCCGCGCTGTCGCGGGTGGGGTTGGCGGATCGGGCGGACCAGATCGCCGGGACGCTGTCCTACGGTCATCAGCGGTTGCTAGAGCTGGGCATGGGCCTCGCCCTGCGCCCGCGTGTGCTGATCCTCGACGAGCCAACCCAAGGGCTGGCCTCGGGAGAAGTCGCAGGCTTTGCCGCTCTCGTCCGGTCACTGGTGCCGGAAACCACTGTGCTGCTGATCGAGCATAATATGGAGCTGGTGATGGACCTCGCCCAGCGGATCACGGTCTTGAACTTCGGTCAGGTGCTGGCCACCGGGACGCCTGCGGAGATTCGCGCCAATCGGGCGGTGCAGGCGGCCTATCTGGGGGGCGATGATGCTGCGGCTTGACGGGGTGGCGGCGGGCTATGGCGCGGTGCGGGTGCTGGACGGGGTGTCCCTGACCGCTGAACCGGGTCAGATCACCTGCATCATGGGCCGCAACGGGGCGGGGAAATCGACCCTGATCAAGGCGATCATGGGTCTGGTGTCGCCCACAGCGGGGACAATCATGCTGGATGGGGTGGCGCTGCACAGCCTGCCCGCGCATCTGATCCCCCGGCATGGGGTGGCTTACGTTCCGCAGGGGCGGCGGCTGTTCGGGCCGCTGACCGTGGCGGAAAACCTGTCCATCGGGCTGATGACGCGCGGGTTTGGCGACGAGGTGCGGGACCGCGTGCTGACCCTGTTCCCCCGCCTGCGGGAACGTCTGGATCAGGTGTCACAGACCCTGTCGGGGGGCGAGCAACAGATGCTGGCCATCGGGCGGGCCTTGTGTCTGGAGCCCAAGGTGATCTTGCTGGACGAACCGACCGAAGGATTGCAGCCGTCGATGATCGCGCTGATCCGGGATGTGGTGGTGACACTGAAAGCCCAAGGCGTCGCGGTGGTCTTGGTCGAACAGCGCCCCGATGCCGTGCTGCGGATGGCGGATCGCGTGGCCTTCATGGCGCAGGGGCGGGTGGCGACGGTGGTGGCAGCGGCGGAATTGACGCGGGACTCGTCTCTATTCCAGCAGTTTGTGGGGGTCTGAATGTCGGGACTGGTCGCAGGGGTGGATGTCGGCGGAACCTTTACCGATCTGGCGATCCTTGACCCTGCCACGGGGGCCGTGCGTCTGGCCAAGGTGCCAACCAGCCTGCCCAATCAGGCACCGGGGGTCCTCGCCGCCTTTGATGCTGCCGGGGCCGAGTTGGCGGGGATTGATCTGATCGTGCATGGCACCACGACCACGACCAATGCCGTGCTGGAACGCGCGCTGTGCAAGACCGGGCTTATCACCACCGCCGGTTTCCGCGATGTGCTGGAACTGGGGCGGCGGACACGGCCGCAACCCTATGGCATGACCGGCACCTTTACCCCCGTCATCCCCCGCGACCTGCGGCTTGAGGTGCCCGAACGCATGGACGCGCAGGGGCGGGTTTTGACCCCGCTGGATGAGGGTGCGCTGCGCGAAACAGTCTCTGAATTGGCGGAAATGGGCTGCGAAAGCCTCGTGATCCATTTCCTGCATGCCTATGCCAATCCGGCGCATGAACTGCGGGCGTTAGAGATCGCGCAAGAGATCTGGCCCACCCCCTATATCACCTGCGGCCATCACCTGCTGTCCGAAAGCCGCGAGTTTGAGCGTGGGGTGACGGCGGCGGTCAATGCCTCGGTCCAGCCATTGCTGGAACGGTATGTGACCCGGCTGGCAGATGGGCTGCGCGACAAAGGCTATACCCGTGACCTCTTGGTGATGAACGGCAATGGCGGCATGGTTGCGGCGGGCAAGGTCAGCCGCGAGGCGGTGAAAACCGTCATGTCCGGCCCGGCGTCAGGCGTGATGGCGGCGATTGCCACCGGGCGGCGGGCGGGTTTTGCGAACCTGCTGACCTATGACATGGGCGGAACCTCCACCGATGTGGCCATGATCCGAAACCACCGCGCGCCAGTATCGAATGAGATCGAGGTGGAATATGCCATGCCGATCCATGTGCCGATGGTCGATGTGCGCACCGTGGGCGCGGGCGGCGGGTCCATCGCGCGGGTCGATGCGGGGGGCATGCTGCGGGTGGGGCCAGAGTCGGCGGGATCGACACCGGGGCCGATCTGCTATGGCCGGGGTGGCACGCGGGTCACGATTTCCGACGCGAACCTGATCCTTGGCCGCCTGCCTGCGGATCGCTTTGGCGTGGCGGCAGAGGATGCGCGTCAGGCGATGGCGGACCAGATCGCCGCACCCTTGGGACTGGGGGTGGAACAGGCGGCAGAGGCGGTCTTGCGCATTGCCAACACGCATATGGCCGGCGCAATCCGCATGGTTTCGATCAGCATGGGGGCCGATCCGCGCGATTTCGCGCTGTTTGCCTTTGGCGGGGCGGGGCCGTTGCATGCGACCGCGCTCGCACGGGAACTAGCGGTGCCGCGCGTCCTTATTCCGGCGCGTCCGGGGATCACCAACGCCTTGGGCTGCGTGGTCGCCGATCTGCGGCATGACTTTGTGCGGACGGTGAACCGGCCCTTGGACGTGGCGGATCTGGATCAGGTGCATGGCATCCTCGCGGCGCAAGAGGCCGAGGGGCGCGCGCTGATCGCGGCGGAAAAGATCACGCTGGCCGAGGTGCGGGCCGAATTCAGCGCCGATATGCAGTTTGTGGGTCAGACGCATCTTTTGCGGATCGCCTTGCCGCATGCGACCCCGTCGCGTGCCGACCTTCAGGCGCTGTTCGAACGCGCCTATCACGACCGTTTCCGCGTCGATCTGCCCAGTATCCGCGCGAACCTTGTGAACCTGAATTGCTCGGTCATCGGGCGCCGTCCCGACATGGACCTGTCGCGCCTGATTGACCCGTCAGAGCGTTTGGCCATCGCCACCCCCAATGCGCATCGGCAGGTCTGGTTTGGCGGTTGGGTCGATACGCCGGTCTATTGGCGCGACCACTTGCCCTTGGACCCCGGCCTGACCGGCCCCTGCATCATCGAGCAGATGGATACGACCATCGTGATTGATCCCGGCTGCACGGTTTCGGGCGATGCCGACGGCAATCTGATTGTGGGGGTGGGCGCATGATTGCTCCCGTCACCCTCGCCGTGATCCAAGCGGGCTTGCAACAGGTCTGCGATGAGATGGACCTGACCTTCTCGCGCGCCGCGTTCTCTCCGGTGATTGCTGAAGCCGACGACCGTTCCGACGGCATCTATTCCGCCACGGATGGCAGTCTGATCGCCCAAGGCGCGCGCGGTCTGCCGGTCTTTGTCGGGACGATGCAGTTTTCCACGCGGCATATCGTGGAACGCATCGCAAGCGGCGTGACCCTGCCGCCGGAACCGGGCGACATCTACATCGTCAATGACCCCTATCTGGGCGGGACGCATCTGATGGATGTGCGGTTTGCCATGCCGTTTTATCGGGATAATCGGATTTTCTGTTGGCTGTCCAACACCGGCCATTGGCCCGATACCGGCGGTGCGGTGCCGGGGGGCTTTTCCGCCAGCGCCATCAGCGCCGAACAAGAAGGGCTGCGCCTGCCGCCCGTCAAGCTGTTCAAGCGCGGGGTGATGGACACCGAGTTGTGGCAGGTGATCTGCTCCAACATCCGGGTGTCAGAACAACGGATTGGCGATGTGAAGGCCCAAGCCTCGGCCTTGCTGGTCGGGGCGGAGCGGTTGGGGCAGTTGATGGACCGCTACAGCGACGCCACCGTGACAGAGGCGATTACTGAGATGCGGGTGCTGGCCGCGCGGCAGATGCGGGCCAATATAGGGCTGATCCCGGACGGCAGCTATCAGGCAAAGGCGTTTGTGGACAGCGACGGGGTGGTGAATGAGCCGCTGACGATTGCGCTGACGGTGACGAAGGGCGCGAACGGTTTGACCTTTGATTTCGCCGGAACCTCTCCGCCCTGCATGGGGCCGATGAACTCGGTCCGGGCGACGACCTTGTCGTCGGTCTACCTTGCGATGCGGCATATCTTCCCGGATGTCCCCATCAGCGCGGGCGCGTTTGAGCCGCTGACGGTGACCGGCATCGCAGACACCTTCCTTGATGCGCAATACCCGCGCCCCGTGTCGGGCTGCGCGGCTGAAGTCAGCCAACGCATCGCCGAGGCGGTCTTTGCCGCCTTGGTGCAGGCTTTGCCTGATCGGGTCACAGCCTCGCCTGCGGGAACCTCGGGGAATTTCGGCCTTGGCGGGCATGACCCGGAAAAGGGCCGGGATTATGTGATGTACCAAATCTCGGGCGGGGGATACGGCGGCAATGCGCGCCATGACGGGCTGTCCAATGGCTGCTCCACCATCGGCATCTCAAAAGCCCCGCCGGTAGAGATCATGGAGCAGACCTTTCCCGTCCTGTATCGCCGCTATGCCCTGCACGAAGGATCGGGCGGTGCGGGGCAGCATCGCGGCGGCTTTGGGCTGGATTATGAGATTGAACTGTTGCGCGGGCAGGCGCGGGCGTCTTTTGTGATGGACCACGGGCGCACAGGGCCGCAGGGCGCGCAAGGCGGGCAGGATGGCGCGGTCAATCGGGTGGAAATCCTGAAAGGTGATCAGGTCATCATCCCCGACCACCTGTCCAAGGCGCAGGATATCGCCCTGTCGCCGGGGGACCACGTACGCGTCCGAACCCCCGGCGGCGGTGGCTATGGTGATGCCGCCAAACGCGATCCCATGGCGATTGCCGAGGATGTGCGGCTTGGCCGTTATTCCGCCGAACAGGCAAAACGGCTTTGGGGATGGACGGGCTGACAGGCGTCGTGATTTCCGATAGCCAAGGGCCGAACTAACCGGGGGCCGCCATGCTGAAAGCCTATCGCCACGAAAACGGTCGCCTGTCGCTGATGGGGCCGGATGAAGACCTGACGCAGGCCGTGTGGATTGACCTGTTCACCCCGCGCGCCGATCAGGTGGCTGCCGTGAACGCGCTGGGGGTCGATGTGCCGTCCTTGGCCGACATGGAAGAGATCGAGGTATCGAACCGCCTCTATCGCGAAAACGGCACCGATTACATGACCGTGGTGCTGTCGGGCCATTCCAGCACCAACCAGCCGATTTCCGGCCCTGTCACCTTTATCCTGCAAGCGGGGCGCTTGGTCACGGTGCGGCACCACCGCTCGCGTCCGTTTGAGACCTATCCCGAACGGGCCGACAAGGTGGGACCGGGCTGCGCGGACCCGGACAGGCTGCTGCTGTCCTTGTTCGAGGAGATCATCGGTCGCCTCGCCGATCTGCTGGAAAGCGTGGGGCGCGGGCTGGATGAGGTGTCACGCAGCACCTTTGCCAATGACACGCCAAAATCTGCTGTCTTGCAGGGTGCTTTGCAGAAACTGGGGCGTGAGGGCGACCTGATCGGCATCGTCCGTCTGGCGCTTCTGACGATGGAGCGGGCGCTGTCTTTCTTCGGTCTGGGGCTGGATGGCCGCAGCGCCACGGGGTTACGGCCGCTGGTAAAGTCGCTTTTCCGCGATATTCAGGCGCTAGAGGTGCATTGCGATTTTCTGTCGCAGCGGGTCGGTCTCGCCTCGGATGCAACCTTGGGTATGATCAACCTTGCGCAGAACTCTACGGTCAGAATCGTGTCGGTTGTGGCGGTTCTGTTTTCGCCGCCGACGTTGATTGCGTCCATTTATGGCATGAACTTCAATTACATGCCTGAACTTGCGCAGGGCTGGGGCTATCCCGCGGCGCTGGGGGCGATGGTGGCATCCTCGGTCGGGGCCTGGGCCTTTTTCCGCTGGCGAAATTGGCTGTAAAGCAGGCCCCATCCCTTGGGTCTTGGGCCAGTCTGTTGCCGGATTGACCACAATATATCCGAAAGTCAGGTGTTTTTTGCCGGTCGATACAGACTGTGCTGGAAATTCTGACGAAAGGCGGGTAAATGTGATCGCAATAAGGCCACTTGATGGCCGGTCATAACGGCGCCCGCCAAGGGATGCCATTCGAGGCGGAGTAGAAATTATGAGTTCGGCGATCGATTTCGCCGTTCGCAATGCCGCAGGCGGCTTGCAGAACGGTGCTGTGTCCGGTGATGGGTTCTCTGAAACCATTGCCGTAAGCGCGGGCGACAACATCTCCCTGAACATCTCGCAGGCCAGCGTGGTTGCTTATCGCCATGAAGGTGGCGATCTGGTCATCGAACTGGTCGATGGCCGGGTGATCGTGCTGGATGGCTGGTATGAACAGCCAATGGGCGCGCAAACGCTTTACCTGTCCACCGACGGGAACCTGCAACAGGTTTATCTGATGGACAGCGGCGATGGGGCGCTTTTTGCAAGCTATGCCCCGGTCGACACGCTGATGACCGAAAAGTGGAGCCCGCTTGACGGTCTGCGCCACGATCAACCCGACATGCTGGCCGGTTATGTCAGCAATGAGGATGAACCGGCAGGCATGGGCATGTTCTTGCCCGGTCTGGTCGGTCTGGGCGGCGGCGGGGCCGGTCTGGGTGCAGCAGCCGCAGGGGCGGCACTTCTTGGCGGCGCGGCGCTGATCGGTGACGGCAGCGGAGGTGGCACTGAAACGGGCACGGGCGGCACGGGCACTGGCGGCACCGGAACGGGCGGCACCGGAACGGGCGGAACCGGCGCCGGCGATACGGGCGGTGGCACGGGTGGCGGCGGCACGGGTGGCGGCGGCACGGGTGGTGGCGGCGGCGGCGGCACGACGCCGACCCATACCCCGCCGACGGTCAACGGCACCGGCACGACATCGACCGTCACGACGAACACTGCTGATCCGCGCCTTGTGGTCAATGGCAGCGGTCATCCGGGCGACAGCGTCACCGTCACCATCGGCGGCGAACAGCAGACCACCACCATCGGGTCGGGCGGCACATGGACCGTCACCTTCCCGCGCAATGACCTGCCTGCCGATGGCAATCACACGGCACAGGTCGTGGTGAACCAGACCAATGGCGTGACCACCACCTTGACCGGGCCGGGCTATATCATCGACATGACGCCGCCCCCTGTGGTGACCACGGATG
This sequence comes from Rhodobacteraceae bacterium PARR1, assembly GCA_002256185.1. Taxonomy (GTDB): domain Bacteria; phylum Pseudomonadota; class Alphaproteobacteria; order Rhodobacterales; family Rhodobacteraceae; genus Paragemmobacter. The sequence goes on from NKIT01000010.1 coordinate 53,860, forward strand.
GCACGGGGTCAACGAATGACGTCGAGAACCTTGCCGAATACGCCGATGGCGTCACCCTGACCGGCACGGGTGAGCCCGGTTCGTCGATCCGTGTTCAGGTCGCCGGGGCAACCCAGACCACCACGGTGGATGGCAGCGGCAACTGGTCGGTGACCTTTACCCAACAGCAGGTGCCGGGCGGCGAGACGACGCATACCGTCACCGTCACCGCGACCGACACGCATGGCAACGCCACCACCATCACCGACACGCTGGTGATGGACACGATCCCCAACCCGCTGACCATCGGGACGGTGTCGGGCGACAACTACATCAACCGCGCGGAATTCGGCTCTGCCGTTTCGATTGGCGGGACCACGGCACCCGGCGCGACAGTGACCGTCACCATCCAAGGCGTGCAAGGCAACTTCAGCGCCACGGCGGATGGCAATGGCGCGTGGTCCTTTACCGCCCCCGCAGGGACGTTCCCGGCGGGCACCTATGACCGCACCATCACCGCCAGCACGATGGACGCGGCGGGCAACCCGACGCAGGTGACAAAGACCATCACCATCGACACCGAAAACAGCGTCAACTTCGACAGCGTGACCAACCACGCCCAACTGCGCGACGGATTCGTCAACCTGACGGAATCCCAAGGCGTCATCACCCTGACCGGCCGGGCCGAGGCGGGATCGACCGCCGTCACCGTCGGCTGGACCGGAGGCGCACAGGTGGCGACCGTGGCCGCAGATGGCACATGGACCGTCAGCTTCCCCGCCGGATCGGCAGGCGCTGTGACGCGGGATTCGACCTTTACCGTCACCTCCTTCGACCGTGCGGGCAACAGCGCCAGCGCCACGATGCCGGTGCGGATCGACCTTGAAACCAACGTCACGCTGATGGCGCAGCCGGTGGGCAGCGACAATGTGCTGTCGGGCACCGAACGCGCGGCGGGGCTGACCCTGACCGGCACGGCGGAACCCGGCGCGCAGGTGTTCGTCAGCTTCAACGGCACGACGAAACTGCCGGTCACGGCGGATGCCAACGGCAATTGGTCGGTGAACTTCGCCGCCTCTGATCTGCCGAGTGGCGAGATTTCGTCGGGCACTGCAGGGCGCACAATCAGCGTCTATTCGGTGGATGCGGCGGGCAACACCTCGGCCACCGTGACGCATACGCTGGACGTGGACACCGTGGTGCGCAACTTCGGCTTCCCGGCGCCCGATCTGATCGGCGCGACCAACACCGGCGGCACCGATGCGACCACGCTGAACGCCGCGGAACGCGCGGCGGGTCTGCCAGTGCAAGGCACGGTCGAACCCGGATCGGTCGTCACGATTCAGGTCGGCGGCTGGACCCAGACCATCCCGGCCAGCCAGACTGCGAATGGCACATGGTCCTTCACCATCCCGTCCAACGTCCTGCCCGATGGCAGCAATGCCAGCGCCACGATTTCGGTCAGCGCGCGGGACCAATACGGCAACTTGTCGCAAAGCCTGTCGCACACCATCGCGATTGACACCTCTGTCACCAACTTCAACGCGGCCAACATCTCGCTCGGTGCGGCGGGGGATGGCTGGCTGAACGCGGCAGAGGCGGCGGCGGGTCTGCCCATCACCGGCAGGGCCGAGGCGGGGTCAACCGTTCTTGTCACCATCGGCGGGTTCAGCCATTCGGTCGTGGCCGATGCCAGCGGCAACTGGACAGCAACCTTCACCAAGTCCGAACTTCCCTCGGGTGAGGTGAATGGCGTCGTCGCTTCGGTCACCGCGACCGACCCGGCGGGCAACGTCAGCGGACCGCATAACCTGACCTTCAATGTCGATACCATCGCGCCCGAGCATCCTTGGGTGACGCAGGATTTCGGCAACACCAACATCATCAACGGCATCGCGACCGAGGCATCTTCGGACGTCTACACCTACCACAGTGTGGCGGCGACCGGGGCGGCGTCGCAAATTTCGACCACGCCGGAAATGCCAGTGACGGCATCTGTGGGTGGCCAAAGTGTCGCCAGCGACTTCGTGCTGTTCAACACGCCGGTGCCGGATGGCAGCTATCTGGTCGTGCGCAGCATGGACACGGCGGGCAACGAATCCAGCACGCTGTATATCCGTAACACCACGGCAGAGGTGGCGGTGGACCTGAACCGTCCGGGCCTGCATGGCTTTGACATCGCGGCCATCGACCTTGGCGCATCGGATGCCAACCTGACCATCACGGAAAGCCAGATCAACGCGATCACCGGGCCGGACAAGACACTGGTGATCCGCGGCGGTGCGGATGACGTGGTGACAATGACGGGTGCTGCAGATACCAACCTGAACCAGACCATCGACGGGCAGACCTACAGCATCTTCACGCTGGGCGGAACGCGCGTGTTGGTGGATGACGACATCCAGCGCAACGGCGTGGTCTGAGGCCGGATCAGAGAGAGGGCCGAAGATGCCCGTTTTCCGATCCCCCCGCCCCGCCGCTGCCGGACTGCTGGCGCTTTTGGCGCTGGCGGGGTGTCTGCCATCGTTTCACCGGGATGCGGAACCCGCGACGATGCGGAACTTCTCGCCTTCCGATCCTGCGCTGGCAACCCCGGCGCAGGACGGATCGGCCATCATCGACGCCTTGCGCACACGCCAGACGGTGCTGCCCCCGGGCGGCACCTACGCGCGCATTGCCGACGCGGTCCTGAACGCCTCAAGCGGGGCGGCAGAGGCGGAACTGCGCATGGCGCGGCTGAAGGCCGAGGCGCAGTCCAAGAACTGGCTGCCCAGCATCGGGCCAACGGTCAGCCTGACCTCGCTTGGGTCGGTCGTGGCGCAGTTGGTGGTGGAACAGGCCATTCTGGACAACGGCAGGCGCAAGGCGGAACGCGATCACGCGGCGGCGGATGTCGAAGTGGCCGCCGTGATGCTGGTCGAGGATTTGAACGGGCGGGTGCATGACGGGCTTGCAGCCTATGTCAACGCGCAACGTGCGCAGGCGCAGGCCGGAGTGGCCGAACGCGCGACGATGCGGTTGATGGGGTTCGAGGATACCGTGAACCTGCGGGTGCAGGGCGGTTTGTCGGACCGGTCCGAACAACAGGTCATCGCCCAGAAACGCGCGGAAATGCAAGCGACGATGGCCGCAGACCGGCAATCGGCGCAGCAATTCATGCAGGAACTGGCCACTCTGACCCGCCAGCCGATGGATGGTCTGGCCGGGCTTGACCCCTTGCCCGCCGACCCCGGCGCGCCCGAGGCGCTGTCGGTGCTGCAAAGCCGTGCCGATGGCGCGCGGACCTTGGCGCAGGCCAAGATGGCGCGTGCGGGGCTGCTACCGGGTCTGTCTGCCGCCGTGGGGCTGGATCAGGAGGGTGAGGTGACCCCCGGCCTGACCCTTGGCGGCGCAAAGTTCGGGATGGGCACTGCCGCACAGGCGCGCGCCTTGGATGCCGCCCCCGATCTGGTGGAACGCCAGACCGCGCAGGCGGTTGAGGATGCGAATCGGCGCTTGATCGGGCTGAATTCCGACCTTTCCGCGCTGCAACTGCGTCAGGCGCAGGGGGCAGAGGTGCTGCGTCAGACGCTGGGCAACCTCGACCTCTTTTCCGAACAGTACAAGCTGGGGCGGCGGTCGCTGCTGGAACTGGTGGGGCAGTATGACAGCGCCGCGCGGCTGGAGCGGGATCAGGTGTCGCTGACCTATGACATCGCGCTGGTGCAGTTGCGGATTGCCGAAACGCGCGGGTTGCTGGTGGATGGGGCGCGGATGTGACAGGGCCCAAG
>NKIT01000200.1 GCA_002256185.1 Rhodobacteraceae bacterium PARR1
GTCCTGGACCGACGAGCGCGTCGAGACGCTCAAGCGCATGTGGGCCGAAGGCCAAAGCGCCAGCCAGATCGCCAAGGAACTGGGCGGGGTGACCCGCAACGCCGTGATCGGCAAGGTCCATCGTCTGGGCCTGTCGAACCGCGTCACCGGCGGCACCGGCCGTGACGAGGAAGAGGTGGAAGCGCCAGCCGCACCCGCCGCCGCTGCGCCCCGGGCAGAACCGCCCCGCGCCGCAGAGCCGCCCCGAGCGGAACCGGCCCCCGCGCGGCCTGCCCCGGCCCCGGCTGCGGAACGCCCGGCCCCCGCAGCCGCGCCGTCCTCTGGCGCGGTGGTGACGCCGCTGCCGATCCGCAAGGCGATCATCCCGGCAGGCCAGCCCCTGCCGCCGCAGCCTTCGGCCAATGAGATCAGCCCCGAAGCGCTTGCCTCGGTGCGCGAGGTGGAAAAGCGCGCGCGCAAGCTGACGCTGATGGAATTGACCGAACGGACCTGCAAATGGCCCATCGGCGACCCGGCAACCGATGACTTCTGGTTCTGCGGCCTGCCGTCGCTTCCCGGCAAACCCTATTGCGAGGCGCATGTCGGCGTTGCCTTCCAACCCATGAGCGCGCGCCGCGACCGCCGCCGCTGATCCTCACCGGATCAGACCATAACCCCGCCCACGGTCCATCATCCGGGGGCGGGTTTTTCTTTTGTGGGCGTCTTCTCTGCGGCAAATATCCTCGGGGGGAATGCCGCGCCTTCGCGGCACCGGGAAGGTTGGGCGGGGGGCAGAAGGCCCCCCGCGCGCCACGCCCTTCACCCGCGCGGCGCTTTGCTGTAAGGGAACGCCTTCACAGCCCCCAGCCGGTTCCCCAATGTCGCAAAATCCGCCGAACCTTCGCCCTGACCTTGCCCGCGCCGATGTGCCCGACACCCGGCGCGCGGGACAGCCGACCATCGGCATGGTCTCCTTGGGCTGCCCCAAGGCGCTGGTGGACAGCGAACGCATCCTGACCCGCCTGCGCGCCGAAGGCTATGCCATCAGCCCCGATTACAAGGGCGCGGATGCGGTGATCGTCAACACCTGCGGGTTTCTGGACAGCGCCAAAGCCGAGTCGCTGGATGCCATCGGTGAAGCACTGCGTGAAAATGGCCGCGTGATCGTTACGGGCTGTCTGGGGGCAGAGCCGGACTATATCACCGGCGCGCATCCCAAGGTTCTGGCCGTCACGGGGCCGCATCAATATGAACAGGTGCTGGATGCCGTGCATGGGGCGGTGCCGCCCTCGCCCGATCCGTTCATTGACCTGTTGCCTGCTGCCAGCGTGTCGCTGACGCCGCGCCATTACAGCTATCTGAAGATTTCCGAAGGCTGCAACCACAAGTGCAAGTTCTGCATCATCCCCGACATGCGCGGCAAACTGGTCAGCCGCCCCGCCCATGCCGTGCTGCGTGAGGCGGAAAAACTGGTTGAGGCGGGGGTGAAGGAGCTTTTGGTCATCAGCCAAGACACTTCGGCTTACGGGGTGGACCGCAAGCATGACGAAAGCCCATGGAAAGACCGTCAGGTCCGCGCCCATATCACCGATCTGGCGCGGGAAATGGGGCAGCTTGGCGCATGGGTGCGGTTGCATTACGTCTACCCCTACCCGCATGTGCGCGACCTGATCCCGCTGATGGCGGAAGGGCTGATCCTGCCTTACCTCGACATTCCGTTCCAACATGCCCACCCTGACACGCTGCGCCGCATGGCCCGGCCTGCGGCGGCGGCGCGGACGCTGGACGAAATCGCCGCGTGGCGCGCGGCTTGTCCGGATATCACCCTGCGCTCGACATTCATCGTAGGCTATCCCGGTGAGACGGAGGCAGAGTTCCAGACCCTGCTCGACTGGCTGGATGAGGCGCAGTTGGACCGTGTCGGTTGCTTCAAATACGAAAACGTCGCAGGCGCGCGGTCGAATGACCTGCCCGACCATGTGCCGCCCGAGGTGAAGCAAGACCGCTGGGACCGCTTCATGGAAAAGGCGCAAGGCATCTCTGAGGCGAAGCTGGCCGCCAAGGTGGGCCGCGTCATGGATGTGATCGTGGATGAGGTGGACGAAGACGGCGCCACCTGCCGCACCAAATCCGACGCGCCGGAAATCGACGGCAACCTTTTCATCGACGAAGGATTCGAGGAATTGCGCCCCGGCGACATCGTCACGGTCGAGGTCGAAGAGTCGGGCGAGTATGATCTTTGGGGGCGGCTGGTCTGACCCTTGGGTCTTGTTCCCCAAGACGCTGCGCGCCACGCTTGACCCGGCCGGGGCGAAGCGGACAGGGTGACCGTCAGCCCGAACAGGAGAGCCACCGTGTCCGACGTTCCGAACATCGCCCAGAAAGCCCCCTACCCCATCGCGGTCGAGGCTGGGAAATCCTACTTCTGGTGCGCCTGCGGGCAATCCAAGAACCAGCCCTTCTGTGACGGATCGCACAAGGGCACCAGCTTTGTGCCGACCAAGGTGACGGCAGAAAAGGACGGCACCCTGTTCTTTTGCGGCTGCAAGCATTCGGCCAAATCGCCCTTCTGCGACGGGTCGCATTCGAAGCTGTAAGCGGCGGGGCTCGTGTCTGGCCGAAGAATCGGGGGGTTTCACACCCCCCCGCACCCCACTGTCAGAAGCGGGGGGTTTCACACCCCCCCGCACCCCACTGACAGAAGCGGGGGGTTTCACACCCCCCGCACCCCCCGTGGGGTATTTGAGCCAAGATGAAGGGAAAGATCAGTGCTGGAGCTTTCGGCCGCAGAGCAGGTGGCGCGGCTGCGCCGGGGCGAGGTGCAACCCTCTGAGGTGATGGCCGCGACACTGGCGCGGATTGCGGCGGTGAACGGGGCAGTCAATGCCATCGTGTCGCTGCGCGATGCAGATGAATTGATGGCCGAGGCGCGGGCCTTGGATGGGGTGGAACCGCGCGGGCCGCTGCATGGGTTGCCGGTGGCGCTGAAGGATTTGGTGGAGGTCAAGGGGATCAGGACCACCTATGGCTCGCCCTTGTTTGCCGATCATGTGCCGGGGGCGGATGATCTGGTGGCGGCGCGGTTGCGCGCGGCGGGGGCGATCCTGATCGGCAAGACCAACACGCCCGAATGGGGCCATGGCAGCCATAGTTTCAATCCAGTCTTTGGCGTGACGCGCAATCCCTATGACCTGTCGCGCACCGCGGGGGGATCGTCGGGCGGTGCTGCGGCGGCATTGGCCACGCGCATGGTGGCGCTGGCCGATGGGTCGGACATGATGGGCAGCCTGCGCAACCCGGCCGCGTTCTGCAACGTCTACGGTTTTCGCCCGAGTTACGGCCTTGTTCCCGGCATGGCGCAGGGCGACACCTTCCTTGCCACCATGGCGACCGAAGGGCCAATGGCGCGCACGGTGGAAGATGTGGCGCTGATGCTTGAGGTTTTGTCGGGTCCCAACCCCGAGGTGCCTTTTGGCCGTGCGGGTTCCGCGTTTTCGCAGACTCTGGACATTGATCTGCGCGGCAAGCGCATCGGGTGGCTGGGCGATTGGGGCGGGGCCTATGGCTGTGAGGCCGGGATTTTGGACCTGTGCGAAGCGGGCTTGCAGGTCTTTGCGGACCAAGGCGCGCGGATTGAACCTGTGGCGCCCCCCTTCCCTGCCGAAAAGCTGTGGCAGGCGTGGTTGACCATCCGCGCCATGCTGAATGCAGGCGACAAGCAGGCGATGTATGCCGATCCCGTCAAGCGGGCGCAGTTGAAGCCTGAAACGCAGTGGGAGATTGAGCAGGGTCAGAAGGTCACAGCGGCAGAGTTCCATGCCGCGTCGGTGATCCGGTCGCGCTGGTATGCGCGGGTGGCGAGGCTGTTCACCGACTATGACGCGCTGGTCATGCCCTCGGCGCAAGTCTGGCCCTTCCCCGCCGACTGGCGCTGGCCGCAGATGATCGAGGGCCGCGCGATGGACACCTATCACCGATGGATGGAGGTGGTGATCCCGGTGTCCTTGGCCGGTCTGCCGTCGCTGAATGTCCCGGTCGGCTTTGGGCCGCAGGGCCTGCCGATGGGGATGCAACTGTTCGGCGCTTATGGCAGTGATGCCAAGGTGTTGGCGATGGGGCAGCAGTATCACCGCGCCACCGATTGGCCGGGGCAAAAGCCGCCTCAGATCAGCGGGTAACGGGCGAGTTCGTCGTAGCGGTTGCCTTTGGGCGACAGGCGGGATTCGTAAAGGATCACCTCTTCCACCGCAAAGGCGGGGCTGCGGAAATCCATGCCGCCAGCGATGGCGCGTTCAAGGCGCATCGTGTTCTCGGGATTGGGCGGGGGAAAGCGGCCAAGGGTGACATGCGGGACATAGCGGCGGCTTTCGACGGAGATCCCGGACAGGCGGGCGGATTGTTCCAGCTTGGCCTGCATCCGCATCAAGGGGTCAGAGGGCGCGACCCCGGCCCAGGCGGCGCGGGGTTTGACCCCACCAAACAGACCAAGCCCCTGCAAGGTCAGGGAAAAGCGCGGTATCCTGAGCATCTCAAACCTGTCATGCGCGGCGCGCAGGTCGGGTTCGGGCTGTTC
>NKIT01000201.1 GCA_002256185.1 Rhodobacteraceae bacterium PARR1
TGCCATCGGCGTTGTAAATCCGCCCCTGCAAGGTCATCGACGTCAGATCGTCATAGATCGCGTCATTCGACCAGACATACAGCGTCCGCCCATCCGCCAGCGTCAAAAGCTTCGGCGGGGACTGAAAGCCGGACTCGTTGGTGTTGATTTGGGGAGCGTCGCTCGGGGTCGGAAAGGTCATGGCAGCAAATCCCTGTAAAACGTACAAAGGGTGCCGCCGCGCCGTCCGCTGATCCTGCGCGCCTGATCCGGGAAAGCCCCCCGGTTTCCGGATCATCTGGCAGGGTCAGTGCGCCTTGGGACAGGCCAAGACGCAAAGGACGGGAACAGCACCCGACCTGCAAACACTTACATTCAAAGCAAATTGTCGGTCCGAGCAGAGTCGTGGGTCCGCAAATGACCCATTCCTTAGGATGGTTCGCGTCAGATTTTGGACACTTCACGCATTTTCGGATGGGGATCAGACAGTGGCTGGGCCACTAATGGAAAGTTCATTGTTTCCGTTTACCGTTATCTGTTGCGCAAGGTCCTGAACTGCAGGCGCTTGCAGTTGGCGACAGGTGTTTCGTGACGCGACTTGCAAGGGATGTCGTCAGTCGTGCCTTCCCTGACGGGCCAAAACGCCCCTATTGCTGCTGTGCAGCGTATTCGACGGGTGGCGTCTGAAGCATCGATGCGGGTCTGGTGCATAATCAGGTGTCGATGGACCACTCGCATCATCTGCGATTCCATGAATGAGGCTAGGCGTGACACACAAGACGGGCGAGATGAGGGAAAAGGTGCCACCTGCGGCGCGTCCTGCGGTTCCTCATGTCAAGGTGATGTTTGCCGATGGCACGCAAGTCTGGGTGCGACAGGGCAAGGCCGCTGACTATATCTTTAGCCCGGTGATCCTGAAGAATACATTCATCAACCTTCTGGTCTATGGGTTGCTGGTCTGGCGCAGCGATTTTTCAGGTCTGGACGTCTGGCAGATCGTCACGGTCTGGATGGGGATCAGCGTCGGTGTCTTGTTGTGGCTTTATCTGGCCACTGTCGTGGTCACCTTTCTTGTGCAGGCGCGGGTGATCGGCTTTGTCTTTACGCCTTTTTTCACGCTGCCCATTGTCTTGGTGTCTGAGACGACGACGCAACTGATCCTCATGGCCCTGACCGGAGAGCCGCTGGTTTCTGTCGGATCGGTTTTGCACTTCGTGATCCGCGATCTCCTCGTGGTATTGCTGTTCGACATCCAGTTCGGCAACTTCGTCGCCCCGCATCATCCGATGATGATGACGCACGACCCGGATGCACCGGCGATAGCGGGCCCAGACGCGGTGCCAGATACGGTGCAGGATACGGCGCCAGATACGGTGCGGGTCGCAATGCCGGTCGCCCTGTCACAGGCCATTCAGGCCGACCCCAGAACCAGAGCGGTGGTGACGGTCCCGCCGCCCATCGGGGCAGAATTTCGTACAAACCAGGGCAGCGAAACGCAAACCGCCCCGGCAGAGCCGGGGCCACCTCGGACGACAGCCACAGAGGCGACGACAGCCGCCACGCTGACCATCGGCGGTGAGGTGGTGCGCATCGCTGATCTGGTATCCGTCCATGCCGAAGATCACTATATCCGTGTCCAGATGCGGGACAGCCGCTTGTTGTTGCGCGGGCGGTTTTCGGATGTGGTTGCAAAACTGGGGGCGGGAACTGGCATTCAGGTCACGCGGTCAGACTGGATCAGCCGTCCACATGTTACGGCGATCCAGCGGACCGAGGATTACAAGCTCTTTGTCCTGACATCAGACCAGCAGACCCTGCCCGTGGCACGGGCGCGCAAGGTGGATGTGATGGGCTTTGCCCGACAGCACGACATCCCTGTGACCCGTCGCCGCTAGGTCATCCTACCCTTTGCGACCGGACCCGCTCTGCCGCGCGATCAAGAAGCGGTTGGTGGTTCTGCTCTGACCGCGCCAACCAGTGCCGCACGCGCGCCCCGCGCTGAAACGGCCGCGCGGGGGGATAAACCGCGTCGGCATGTGCGCCCTTCAAGGCGGGAAAAAGTGTAAGGATCGCCGCGACCGCCGCTTTGGGCAGGCTGTCGAACGCCTCGGGTCCCGGAAACAGGCTTTCGGCCGCGGCACCTTCGGCCTCGATCACCTCGTGCCGGTCAAACATCAGGTGATGATACACCACCCCGCCATCAGACCGCAGGACGTGGATGCCGTGATGGCCGACCAGATCCTTTGCGGGGACCAGCACTTCGGGCGCGTCAAACATTCGCGCGGCGATGCGATTTCCCACGAGGATACGGTGCTGTGGCGACACGGTCAGGTCACGTGCGGGCATTCCCGGCCCCAAGGCCCCGGCAGGGATACGGATCGGCGCGTGTTTGGGCTGGGCCGAAAGCTCCGCCCCTGACACCTGCCGCGACCCCGCCCACCGCACGGGTTGCGCACCATGATCCCGCGTCAGCACCAGATCGCCCGGCACCAAACGTTCGACCCGGCGCGGGCCGCCCGGCGTGGTGATCAATGTGCCGTGGGCAAAGCAGACAATCGCCTCGATCCCCGAGAAGTTGACCACCGTGCCATCAGTCAAGATCATGGACCCGCTGTGCCCCGTGGCCGGGTCTCCACTGATGACAAGAGAGCCTTTGACCTTCAGCAGACCCTGTTGCAGCGTGTCAAAGCCATCGCCACCCTCAACCGTGATGCTGCCCGCCCCGGCTTCGGCCAGATCGACAAGCTGGATGATGTCATTGCCGCTGCCCGCGTCCAAGCTGTCGCCCTGCGCCGCCACAAGGCTGTCATTGCCGGTTCCGCCGCTTAGGCTGTCTGCCCCCAGACCGCCGATCAGCGTGTCATTTCCCGCCCCGCCAGACAGGGTGTCGGCCCCGTCGCCGCCATCCAAGCTATCCGCCCCGCCAAGGGCCGCGTTGGTCGTATCGATGAACCCACCCGGGGCGGCGATGGGGCCAGAGGTATAGACCCCCGTGCCACTGCCATCGCTGTTGCCGACCCATGAGACGACAAAGCTGTTGTTCGTTGAATTGTAGATGACGGCGACGGAGTCCCAATCGAAGGCTGCGCCTGAAAGTGCCGATCCCGCTGCCGCCGAGGTCAGCGTCACTTCGCCGGTCAGGGGCTGGCCTGCGCTGTCAAACACCCGGTAGTTCAGCGCCGTCGCGCCGCCAGAATACTGATCGCCATTGGCATAGACCGCGACGAAATAACCGCTGCCCAAGGCGGCGATGACCGGGGGGCCGGGCCAAGGATGATCGGGGCTTTGCGCGATCATCACATCTGCCACCACAGGTGTGCCGGTGGTGGTGTCGATGATGCTAAAGAACGGATAGGTGGTCCCGCCCGTCGCGTAGGTTTCGCAATACCCCACCACGACCCGGCCGGGCGCAATCTCTTTGACGGTGACATTGTCGTTGTCGAACAGATCACTGCCGTCGACCGCCGTCGTGCCGATACGGAAATCACCCGTCGCTGGGGTGCCGTCGGCGTTGAAGAGACGCCCCTCCAGCGTCATCGACGGGATATCGTCGGAATAGCCGTCATTGACCCAGACCGCCATCCAGCGCCCATCGGCCAGTGCAGTCAGGATCGGCGGCGATTCCCACGAGGTGGCCTGCGCTTCAGTATCGCTCCCCTCGACCTCGGCGGTGGCAAGAACCGTCGCACCGCTTTGGTCCAGCACGGTATAGACGGGCTCATTCAAGCCGGTTTCCGCGTTGGACCGTGCCCAACCGACGACGACATTACCGCCTGTCAGTTGCGTGACGGTCAGAGCAGGCATGTCGGCCGTGTCGGTCCCATCGATGGCGACGCTGCCCACCCGGAAATCCGCTGTCAGAAAGGTATTCGTCGCTGGGTCGTAGATGCGCCCTTGCAAGACCATGCTGGGCGTGTCGTCCAAGAGCGCGTTTTCGGACCAGACGAACAGCACTGTGCCGTTTTGCAGCACAGTCGTGACGGGCGGGGATTCCACCGCCGTGTTGTCGTTGCTTTGAACCTCAACGTTCGGAAGGGCGATGAAGCCGGGACTGCCCGGTTGCAGGGCCGGATTCAGGATCGACATCACCGGCTCATTCGGGCCATCCGCCGTGTCGCGCACATAGGACAGCATCACCCGCCCATCGGTGAGAACATCGACCGAGAGGTTATCCCAGTCAAAGCCGGTTGCCCCGCTAACCCGCCAAAGACCGGACAGGGCGAATTGGTCGCTGTCAGGGGCCCCGCCTGCATCGTAAAGGCGGCCCTGCAACACGCTGCTGGAACTGTCGGCCCAGACATGCAGCACGCGCCCATCTGGCAAAACGACCATCTGCGGCGGGGTTTGGTCGCCCGTCAGGACTTGGTTCACCTGTTGCACCATGCCCGGGCTGCCAAAGCCGCTGCCCGGTGGCGTATAGGCGGCGCCATCGCCCTGCAGCACATCCGCCCCGCTGCCGCCCAGCAAGGTGTCCGCGTCCAGCCCGCCGAGCAGCGTATCTGCCCCCGCA
>NKIT01000202.1 GCA_002256185.1 Rhodobacteraceae bacterium PARR1
TTCCACGCTGTCCTTCCTTGGCCTTGGCATCCAGCCGCCCTTGGCGGATTGGGGCGGCATGGTGAAGGAAAACAAGGCCGGGCTGATCTATGGCAAGGCTGCGGCGCTGATGCCTGCGCTGGCCATCGCGGTCTTGGCGATCTCGGTCAACCTTGTGGCCGACTGGGTGCTGTCGCGCACGACCAGTCTGAAAGGGGGCCGGGGTGCCTGATCTTCTGGAATTCAAGAACCTGCGGATCGAGGCGACAAGCTACCCGCCGGGGGAACCCCCGCGCGATGTGGTGCTGGTGGATGGCGTGTCGGTGTCGGTTGCCAAGGGCAAAGTGCTGGGGCTGATCGGCGAATCCGGCGCGGGCAAATCCACCATCGGCCTGTCGGCTATGGCGTTTGGCCGGGGCGGGGTGCGGCTGACGGGTGGGGAAATCCTGCTGAACGGGCGCAACATCCGCGGGATTGACGCCGGCGGTCTGCGGGCCTTGCGCGGGCGCGAGGTGACCTATGTCGCCCAATCCGCCGCTGCCGCCTTTAACCCGGCGAAACGGCTGATGGAGCAGGTGATTGAGACCACGCTTCACCACCGCATCATGGGCCGGGCCGAGGCTGAAGCGCGGGCGATCTCGCTGTTTGCTAAGCTGGGCCTGCCGAACCCGGAAAGCTTTGGCCGCCGCTATCCGCACCAAGTCTCGGGCGGGCAGTTGCAGCGGGCGATGACGGCGATGGCGCTGTGCCCAAAGCCAGACCTTGTGATCTTTGACGAGCCGACCACTGCGCTGGATGTGACGACGCAAATCGACGTTCTGGCCGCGATCAAAGAGGCGATCCGCGATACCGGGGTGGCGGCGCTGTATATCACGCACGACTTGGCAGTGGTGGCGCAGGTGTCGGATGACATCCTTGTGCTGCGGCATGGCAAGATGGTGGAATATGGCAGCGTTGCCGACATCATAACTGCGCCGAAACAGGCCTACACGCAGGCGCTGGTGTCGGTGCGGTCCATCGACCATCACGAAAAGCCCGAAGCCCCTGCTGTGCTGTCGGTGCAGAACGTGACTGCGCGCTATAGCGGGACGAATTTCGATGTGCTGAAAAACGTCACCGTCGATCTGCCTGCGGGGCAGACGCTGGCGGTGGTGGGGGAAAGCGGGTCGGGCAAGTCCACACTCGCGCGGGTGATCACCGGGCTTTTGCCCGCCGCGCAGGGGCGCATCAACTTTGCCGGGCGCACGCTGTCTGCCGATCTGGCGGGACGGACCAAGGACGACCTGCGCGAGTTGCAGATGATCTACCAGATGGCCGATGTCGCGATGAACCCGCGTCAGACCGTGGGCACGATCATCGGGCGGCCTTTGGAGTTCTATTTCGGCCTGAAGGGCGAGGCAAAGCGCAAGCGCGTGCAAGACCTGCTCGATCAAATCGAGATGGGTAAGGGCTTCATTGACCGCTATCCGGCAGAGCTGTCGGGCGGACAAAAGCAGCGGGTCTGCATTGCGCGGGCTTTGGCCGCAAAGCCAAAGCTGATCATCTGTGATGAGGTGACAAGCGCCCTCGATCCGCTGGTGGCGGATGGCATCTTGAAGCTGCTCTTGGATTTGCAGGCGCGGGAAGGGGTGGCCTATCTGTTCATCACCCATGACCTCGCCACGGTGCGGGCTATAGCGGACAAGATTGCAGTGATGTATCGGGGCCAAGTGGTGCGTTATGGCGGCAAGACCGATGTGCTGACGCTGCCCTTTGATGATTACACGGACCTGCTGCTGTCATCGGCCCCGGAAATGCGGATCGGCTGGCTTGAGGAAGTGTTGGCGCATCGCAAGATGGAAAGCGCAGGCAACTGATGACGCGCAAACTGCTGCTGATCCTGATCGACGGCGTGCCTTACCGCAATTGGCGGCGGCTGTTCGGCAATCTGGAAGGCTGGGTGCAATCGGGTGAGGCGCGGGTCTGGCGGATGCGGTCTGTGCTGCCCTCCACCTCGGCCTCTTGCTATGCCTCAATCCACACGGGTGTGCCGCCGCAGGTGCATGGCGTCTGGGGCAATTACGCGGTCAAGAAATTGGACTTGCCGGATGTGTTTTCGGAACTCGCGCGGGCGGGGCGGCGGACGGGGGCGGTCACGCATTCGTTCTGGTCTGAGTTCTTTCAACGCGCGCCCTTCGATACGGTACGTGACATTGAATATGACGAAGAGGACGGGCCGATCCACCACGGGCGCTTTCACACCATGGCGGGCTATGGGCAGATCAACCAGATGACGCCGTCGGACCATGACCTGTTCGCCACTTTGACACGGCTGTGTGAGGTGAAGGGGATCGACTACGGCCTTTATCATTCCTGCACGCTGGACAGCATGGGGCATCGGTTCTTCCACGAAAGCGAGGAAATGGACCATGCCTGCTATCTGCTGGATGAACAGATGGCGCCCTTTATCCATCGTTGGCGGCAGGCCGGGTATGAGGTGATCGTGACTGCCGACCACGGCCAAGACGCGCGCGGCCATCACGGCGGCGCGGGGGAGTTGCAGCAGGATTTCGCGTTCTATTGTTTTGGCGATGCCGAGATGCCCGCCAAGGATGTGATCTTGGACCAATTGGCACTGGCCCCGTCGATCCTGACCCGGATGGGCGTTGCAGTGCCTGAGACGATGAAGGCTGCGCCCTTCATGAGCTGAACGGTTGGCCACGATCACATCAGGTGGCGTAGGACGATCCATCCTCATCCAGCATGGCGCGGATTTCATTCAGGAAATAGTCGGCGGCGTTGGGATAGGCCTCCCATTCCTGCGCGGTCTTCTCGGCGACTTCCTCGGACAGGTAGCGCAGCGGTTTGCCGGTTTGCAGGGCGCGGATATAGGTCTCTGCCGCGCGTTCAAAGTAGTAAAGCCGGTTGAAGGTTTCCGCGACGGTCTGGCCCACGATCAGCACGCCATGATTGCCCATGATCATGGTGGTGATCTTTGGATCACGCAGCAGGTTGGCGCAGCGCGCGGCTTCGTCCGCAAAGGCCATCCCGCCGTATTGGTCATCCACCACTTGCCGATTGTGGAACATGGCGGAGTTCTGGTCGATGGCCGGAAGGCGGCTGTCGGCAAGACTGGCGAGGACGGTCGCATGGGTGGAATGCACATGCATCAGGCAACGCGCATGCGGCAAAGCGCGGTGGATGGACCCGTGCAGACCCCAGGCGGTTGGGTCGGGCGCGTCGGGGCGGTTCATTGTTTCAGGATCATCCGCATCCAGTTCAATCAGACCCGAGGCCGTCATGCGGCTGAAATGGCGTCCGTTCGGGTTGATCAGGAAACGGGTGCCACTTGGGTTCACGGCGAGCGAGAAGTGGTTGGCCACTGCCTCATGCATGTTCAGCCGGGCCGTCCAGCGGAAGGCGGCGGCCAGATCACAGCGTTCTTTCCAATGGGTCAGGTTGGGCAAGGGGGCATTCATGCTGTGTCTCCAAAAGGCCAACGCCTTGCGGCGAAGTCCGTCAGGGCATCGGTGATGCGGGAAAAACTTGAAGCCGCGCGGGGCACCGTGGCACGAGCACGCAGATAGCCGTGGACGAGGCCCCTTTCGGTGACGGCATGGGCCTTGCCGCCAGCTTCGCGCAATTTGGCGGCATAGGCGGCGGCATCATCGGCCAATGGGTCACACTCGGCGGCGATACAAAGGGTGGGCGGCAGGCCGGTGAAGTCGGTGTCAGACAGCGGCGCAAATGTCGGATCGGGTGCAGGTTCGGCCCCGGCGTGGCGGATGCCTGCGTAGAATTCCACATCCGCCGCCGTCAGCATCGGCGCATGGGCATGTGTGATGTAACTGCCAGCCTGACGATCGCCGCCAAGACCCGGATAGATCAGCACCATCCCGGCAATTCCCAAAGCGCCCCGCCGCCCGATGGCCTGCACGGTGGCGGCGGCAAGATTTCCCCCGGCGCTGTCGCCCGCCAGCAAGACCGGCCCCGGCAGTTCCGCCGCGATGTCGCGGGTGGCGGAGAGCGCGTCCTCATAGGCGGCGGGGTGGGGGTGTTCCGGGCACAGGCGATAATCAACGCTGACCACATGAAGGCCGGTCGCGGCACGAATCTCGGCGCAGACGTCGTCGTGGCTGTGCAACCCCCCCACGACATAGCCGCCGCCGTGGAAATAGATCACCGTCCCACCCGCACCCGGATAGTGGCGGGACGGCACACCGCCAAAGTCACGGTCCGTTGCCGTGACTCCGTCAGGGTAGCCCCGGTGAAAAGCGCGGCACATGCGATCATAGATCGCGCGCTGGTCGGCGAGGGACAATGTGGCGGTGTCTGGCGGGTATGCCGCATCCGTCTGACGGATGAA
>NKIT01000203.1 GCA_002256185.1 Rhodobacteraceae bacterium PARR1
TGGCCACGGTCATCACGGCCAGCCCTTCGGCGGTGATCTCGGCCACCACGGCGGCGCGGGCCTCCATCCGGTCAAGCCCACGCAGGTGATCGGGGACGAGGTTCAGGGCGTCGGCCTCAGCCTCCGTCAACGTCCTTTCCCCGCGCGCCACGGCGGCTGCGAGGGTCGCAGCCTCGTCATGCGGGGCACCGTCGGCGCGCATGCGGGCGCGGGTGTCCATCAGGCGGTAGCAGGGGATGCCGCCGCGCTTGGCCACGCCATAGTCGTTGAAGTCATGCGCCCCGGTGATCTTGACCGCACCCGAGCCGAAAGTCGGGTCCGGGTATTCGTCGCTGATGATCGGGATCAGGCGACGATGCGCTTTCGGCCCCACCGGGATTTCGCAGAGCATCCCCACGATGGCCTTGTACCGCTCATCCGACGGGTGCACCGCCACTGCGCCATCGCCCAGCATGGTTTCCGGCCGCGTGGTGGCGATGGAGATGTAATCCCGCACCTCGCGCAGGGTCACGTTCCCCTCGGCGTCCTTTTCCACGTAGTCATAGGTGGCCCCCCCGGCGAGCGGGTATTTGAAGTGCCACATGTGACCGTCGACTTCGGTGCTTTCCACCTCAAGGTCGGAAATGGCGGTCTCGAAGTGGGGGTCCCAGTTCACCAGACGCTTGCCGCGATAGATGAAGCCTTTGTTGTACAGGTCCACAAAGACCTTGATCACCGCGTCGTGGAAATTGCCTTCCTCGCCCTTTGGTGCGCCCGGCGCGCCGGACATGGTGAAGGCCTCGCGCTGCCAATCGCAGGATGCGCCAAGGCGCTGCAACTGCCCGATGATCGTGCCACGGGATTTCTGCTTTTGCTCCCACACTTTCAGGGTAAACGCCTCGCGCCCCATTTCGCGGCGGGTTGGCTGACCTGTTTTGGCGAGTTCGCGTTCGGTGACCATTTGCGTGGCGATGCCCGCGTGGTCGGTCCCCGGTTGCCACAGGGTGTCATGGCCCTGCATGCGGTGCCAGCGCACCAGAATATCCTGCAAGGTGTTGTTAAAGGCATGGCCCATATGCAGGCTGCCGGTGACATTGGGCGGCGGGATCATGACGGAAAACGCCTCTGCGCCCGGCTTGGCATTGGCCCCGGCGCGGAAAGCGTTCGTGTCGAGCCATTGCGCGGAAATCCGCGCCTCAGCCTCGGCGGCGTTGAAGGTCTTTTCCATCGGCATCGCGTCACCCTTTGCTTTGCGGGGGTTCTAGCGTGCCGATGGATCAAGGGAAAGCCGTCAGATCAGCGGTTTTCCCATCAAGGCCAGCGCAAAGGTGGCAAAGGTCAGGGCAACCCAAGCGAGGGCGGCGAGGATCACTGTGGCGCGGGCCAAGGGCGCAGGCAAGCGCCCCGCCACCAGCCATCCGACCAAGGGCACGGCATGCAGCGCATGGGTGCCAAAGAAGTGGGCGATGCGCAGATCACCCAACTCACGCGACCAACCCATCAAGGGCAGGCGCAGGCCGGTAACGGGCGTGCCGACCAGATGCCCGGTGCCCGCCGCCATGGTGAAGGCCACGATCAGCGTCAGGGGCAAGGTCAGGCCAAGGCCCAAGACGATGGACAGTTTCAGCGCCGGGTCCAGCCCCGTTGCCGTGTTACGCTGGATCAGAATGGCCATCACGAAAGAGGCAGAGGTGAGGAAGGCCGCGAAGAGCCCCATCAGCCCGTAGATGGCATTCCACAGTGGGGTGGTGGTGTTGAAATGCGATCCGGTGCCGAGCGCTGCCGCGCCACCGATCCAGACCATCTCACCCATCACCGTAAAGGCGACGGCGGCAACATAAATGCGCCAGCGGCGGCTGTCGGTGGTGCCAGCGGGCAGGTAGCGGGCAAAGAAGGCCAGTGTCAGCAGATAGATCACCAGCGCGATCTGGAACTTCAGCGGTTTCAGCCAAATCGCCTCATCCAGCCAAGCGCGGGGATCGAGGTGTAGCGCCAGCCAGACGGGCAGAGCGGAGACCGCCAGAAAGATGGCAAGGCCGGTAAACACCGGGGCATCGCGCCACAGGCGGGAGTGCGGGACGGAAAGGGGCATCGCGGTCATGATGTGGCCTTTGCACGCTGGGGATGGGCGGCGCGCAGCGCCATGAAGGTCAGGAACCCCGCGGGACCGAACAGGAACACCAGCACAAGGCAGGGCAGAACCAGCAGGTGACGGATGCCCTCGCGCCGCGCTGTTTCCACGGTCCAAGCGCCGATGAAGAGATCAAAGCCAAGGTAATGCACCCACCCCGCCAGCGCGACGGAAGGATCATCGAACAGGCGCATCACATCGGGCAGGCTGCCAAAGCCGCCCTCAGCCCCCGACCATCCGGCCAGCATCAGTGCGGCATAAAGCACGGCCAGCGCCAAAGGCACGATCCGGCCTGCATAAAGCAACGCCCAAGTGGGACGCAGCGGCGCGATGGCCAAGGCCAGCCATCCGGTCAGGGCAAGGGGATTGGCGATTTGGAACAGGGTTTCGGGGGGGATCAGCAGAACGGCACTCATCGGCGACCTCTATCTTGACAGTGTCAGGATGAAGCCCGTGAATCTTTCCGCTGTCAAGATAATCTTTACACTGACAAGACGGGCGTTTATGGATGAGGCATGGACGATCATCGGTATCATCACGGGGACTTGCGGGCCGCACTTCTGGCAGCGGCTGAGGCGGAGCTTTCGGAAAAGGGGATCGAGGCGTTTTCCCTGCGCTCTGTCGCCAAACGGGCCGGTGTCAGCCATGCCGCCCCGGCGCATCATTTCGGCGATGCGCGCGGGCTTTTGACGGCGCTGGCGGTTGCGGGCTTTCGCCGTTTCCTTGCCACCCAGCACCAGCGCGAGGCCGTGGCCGACCCCACCCCCCGCGCGCAACTGGTGGCGGCGGGTCTGGGCTATGTCGATTTCGCGCTGGCTTATCCTGCGCTGTTCCGGCTGATCTTCTCGTCTGATCGGCCCGACTTCACCGACCCTGCGCTCTGTCAGGCGGGCGACGCGGCCTATGCACATCTGGCGGATCAGGTCACAGCGGTGGGCGGTGGTGCGTTGGAAACTGCCGCCGTCTGGGCCACGGCGCATGGTCTGGCCGACCTCTTGGCGGCGGGACGGCTGAAAACCCTTGCCGCCCTGCCACCCGAATCCCGCGATTCGGCCCTCGCCGCCGCGTTGATGCGAAGCTTCCCCGCCCCTTAGACGGCCCAATCAGACGGCACGGTCGATCCGGGTGGACAGGTGAATCAGGCTTTCCGACGAATTCACCCCCGTCATCTGGCCGATCTGATCCAGCACCTGATCCAGCACTTGCGTGTTCGGACAGGCCACTTGCAGCAACAAATCAAAGCGGCCAGAGGTGGTATAGACCTTCTCCACCTCGGAAATTGCCTTCAGGCGTTGCAGCACACCCGCCTGCGCGCGCGGCTCGATCGACAGCAGAACCGAGGCGCGTAGACGCCCCTGACGCGCCCCTTCGCCCAGCTTTAACGTGTAGCCTGCGATCACCCCTGTGGTCTCAAGCCGCTCCAGTCGGGCCTGAATTGTGGAGCGTGCCACCTTCAATCGCCGCGCCAGAGTGGCCACAGACATGCGTGCATCGGCCCCCAGAAGCCCGATTATGTTACGATCCAGCTCATCCATGCATTCTGCCCGCCTTTTTCGTCATTATGCCGACTATTCACTACATTTATACAGTTTTGTCCGGTGAAGTTGTACATCATATGCGGCATCCTTAGTTGCAGGAAAAGGGCGGCTCATACGCACCTGGCCTGGTTGGAAAAACCGCGCAGGTGCTGCCGTCCCGTCTTAAGCAACGGGGGAGGGCTTGCGTCTTGTTGGCAGAAAGGATCACGCCGATGGGACTGTCCAAAACAATCTGGACCAATCCGACCGAATTCCTCCGCAACCAGCAGCCGGAGAATCCGGTGCTGTTTTTCTCGCCTTCTGCGGTGCAGTCGGCGGCGCGGCGTTTCATTGACGGCTTTCCGGGCATGGTCACCTATGCTGTGAAATCCAATCCGGGCGAAGAGGTCGTCGAAAACCTCGCCGCCGCCGGTGTGCGCGGCTATGACTGCGCCTCGCCGTTTGAGATCGACCTGATCCGCCGCTTGGCCCCGGATGCGGCGATCCATTACAACAACCCCGTGCGGTCGCTGGCGGAAATCCGTCATGCGGTCGACAAGGGCGTGAAGTCGTGGTCGGTGGATTCGAAATCCGAACTGGCAAAGCTCGTCGAACACGTTCCGACGCAGGATTGTGAAATCTCGGTCCGTTTCAAGCTGCCGGTCTCGGGTGCTGCCTATAACTTCTGCGCGAAA
>NKIT01000204.1 GCA_002256185.1 Rhodobacteraceae bacterium PARR1
CTGTCGGGGCGCACAGGATGTGCCAGCGGCCCGCCATCCTCGCGGAACTGCCGCGCGCGCAGCATCAGCACATCCTCGATCCGCTTCACCGCGTGAGAGCGCATATCCCCGGTGAATTGCTGATCGCGGAACACTGTCAGCCCCTCTTTCAGACACAGTTGAAACCAATCGCGGCAGGTGATGCGGTTGCCGGTCCAGTTGTGGAAATACTCATGCGCGATGATCGCCTCGATCCGGCCGAAATCCTGATCGGTCGCTGTCTCAGGGCTGGCGAGCACGAATTTGGAGTTGAAGATGTTCAGCCCCTTATTCTCCATCGCGCCCATGTTGAAATCATCGACGGCCACGATGTTGAACACATCCAGATCATATTCGCGCCCATAAGCGGTCTCATCCCAGCGCATCGACCGGATCAGACTGTCCATCGCATAGGCGCAGCGGTCCTGATCGCCCGGACGCACCCAGATGTTCAGCGCCACATCGCGCCCCGACATGGTGGTAAAAGGCGCGGAATGCGCGACCAGATCCCCCGCGACCAGCGCGAACAGATAAGCAGGCTTCGGCCAAGGATCATCCCATTCGGCCCAGCCCGCGCCCTGCCCCACCGGATTGCCGTTGGACAGAAGGATCGGCATGTCGCCTTCGATCCGGACATGAAAACGCGCCATCACATCGGGGCGGTCGGGGTAGAAGGTAATCTTGCGGAACCCCTCTGCCTCGCATTGCGTGCAATACATGCCGCGCGACATGTAAAGGCCCTCAAGCGCGGTGTTGCCCTCTGGGGCGATCTCTACCTCTGTCTCAAGGGTAAAGGGGCCATCGGGCAGCAAATCGGCGGGAACGGTCAAACCCGTCTCGTCCGGGGTCAGCGCCACCGCCCGCCCATCGACATGCACCGCGATCAAACGCAGCCCCTCACCATCCAAGCGCAGGTCATTCCGTCCGGGCCGCGCCGGATTGGGGGCCATCGCCAACCGCGACAGCACCCGCGTCGCCTGTGGCGCAAGGCGGAAGGTCAAAGCCGCCTGATCCACCAGATGGGTAAAGGGTTGGTAATCCGCCAGATTGACAGCGCGCGGGGTGGCATCGGACAGATCAGCTTCAGTCATGGCGGGCCTCCTGAGATCAGGACAGAAGGCTAGGCAGACCGGCCACCATGTGCAAGCGGCAGGCGGTTCCCCAGCCTGCCGTGTCGGTTCACGATCTGTTATCGTGTGCCGGTCGTTGTGACCACGGATGGCGTCGGGGTCGGCGGCACCGCAG
The DNA here is from genome assembly GCA_002256185.1 of Rhodobacteraceae bacterium PARR1. Taxonomy (GTDB): domain Bacteria; phylum Pseudomonadota; class Alphaproteobacteria; order Rhodobacterales; family Rhodobacteraceae; genus Paragemmobacter. The sequence continues at coordinate 1,264 of NKIT01000204.1, forward strand.
CAGGCGTTCCGCCACCGCCAAGACCAAGGGCCGCGCCACCGATGACGACGCCACCGATCACAGGGGCCATGTTTGTCGGGGTCGGAGCGGGCGGAGTCTGTTGAACCTCAGGCGCCTCCGTCTGACTGTCCAAGGTCACATCTTCGCGCGGGCAGTACTGACGGGACAGCGACGCCTCTTCAGTCCAGGTCCTCGCCTTAACTTCGTTGCCAAAAGAGTCCTTGGCCTTAGAGCCGTCACGACAGGTCACACTAATGCAGCCGGACAGCCCAAAGGACAAAACGACCATCGCACACATTTTTACAGAGATTCTCACGGCAAGCCTCACCACCACAAAACGATCGGACATACCCTCCGATATCATTCTGCAAACAAGGCGGGAACGGATACCGACATAAGAATATGCTAATTTCAAAGATATGGCTGTTTTCGCCAGCCGTAAACACCAAAACTTGCGTCTAGCGGAAAAGACCAGCAAGTTTTGCCAAGTGCCAAACCCTGCACCAATTGCAAGACTGACAAAGTTCAGATGCCGCCATATCCATCCTGTGGATCGCGCATCCCCAAGAGTTCACGACAGGACAACAGACACATGCCGTCCTGCGCCATCCCACGCGCAAGACAGCCGTTGCATCGTCCGCCGCATGCCAAGATCAACGCGTCGAGACCGTCGAAATCACCACATCGTTCGATTTCGATCCCAGCGCCGCGAACAGCGACACGACCGCCCCACCTGCGGGCAGCATGAAATTCGTCGGACCCGGTCGCTCTGCCGCGCCAGCATCGCAAAGCGTGGCCAAAGCCGCTTGGCCCTCATCCCCCTCTGCAACCGCGGCTGCGGCTTTGTCCGCCGCGTCAACACAGGGGATCACGGTTGCGGCAGGAAGCAGCACAAAGCCGCCCAGAGCGATCAGTGCGGGAAGAGCAATTTTCATCACGTGGTCCTTTTCAAAATGCATTTGGCCCCAGACAACCGCATCACCGCCCCAACTCCCATTGCGCAGAGGTCGGGTCGCCCTGCGCCAACGGATGCCCGCCCATCCCTATCGCTGCCCCCGCCGCGCCGAGCTTCCGGTCCGGCAAGACATCTTGCGCCCTCCCACGGCGATCCTCGGACGAGAACGACCGGCAGTGCCCATCAGGGGCTTTACGAATCTTTCCGGACCACTACATAAATGTTCCATGAATGTTCTCATCTGGTTCAAACGCGATCTGCGCATCCATGACCACCCGGCGCTCGCCGCGGCGGCCGAAATGGGGCGCGTCCTGCCCGTCTACATTGTCGAGCCTGACTATTGGCACCTGCCGGACACCTCGGCCCGGCAATGGGATTTCACCGCCGAAGCCTTGCAGGATCTGCGCGATGGCTTGGGGTCTTTGGGTGCGCCGCTGATTGTGCGTGTCGGCGATGCGGTGGACCGATTGGACCGCCTTTGCCGCCAGCATCACATCGCCCGCATCCTCAGCCATCAGGAAACCGGCAATCTTTGGACCTATGACCGTGACCGCCGCGTCGCCGCATGGGCACGTCAGGCGGGGGTGGATTGGGTGGAACTGCCGCAACAGGGCGTGGTCCGCCGCCTGAACGGGCGCGATGGCTGGGCGCGGCGGCGGGATGCCTTCGTGGGCCTGCCACAAACCGACACCCCCGCCGCGCTGAACCCCGTCGCGGGCGTGGAACCGGGCGTGATCCCGACCTCCCGCGCCCTGCGTCTGGCCGAGGATCGCTGCGCCCATCGCCAGACCGGGGGACGCGCGCAGGGTCTGCGCCTGCTGGACACCTTCCTGACCCGCCGGGCAGAGCCTTACCGCGCCGCCATGTCCTCGCCCCTGACGGGCGAGCGCGCCTGTTCGCGGCTGTCACCGCACCTTGCCTTGGGCTGTCTCTCCAGCCGCGAGGTGGTGCAGGCCACCCTGTCGCGGCAGGCCGAACGCCCCGGCGGGCGCTGGCCGGGGGCTTTGGCCAGTTTCCAAAGCCGCGTCGCATGGCGCGATCATTTCATTCAAAAACTGGAGGATGAGCCTGCCATCGAAATCCGCGCCCTGCACCGCGCCGCCGATGACCTGCGCCCGCGTGAGCCGGACGCACTGCGCCTTGCCGCATGGGACAAGGGCGAAACCGGCCTGCCCTTCGTCGATGCCTGCATGCGCTATCTGAACGCGACGGGATGGCTGAATTTTCGCATGCGGTCGATGGTGATGGCGGTGGCCTCCTATCACCTCTGGCTGGATTGGCGGACAACAGGGGCGGTCTTGGCGCGGCGCTTCACCGATTACGAACCGGGCATCCATTGGCCGCAGGTCCAGATGCAATCGGGCGTGACCGGCATCAACACCATCCGCATCTACAACCCGATCAAACAGGGCCATGACCAAGACCCGACCGGGGCCTTCACCCGCCGCTGGGTGCCTGAACTCGGCCCCGTTCCCGATGCCTTCCTGCAAGAGCCGTGGAAATGGCCGGGGGCCAAGGCGGTCCTCGGCCGTCTTTATCCCGAACCCATCGTCGATGTCACCGCCGCTGCCCGCGCCGCGCGCGATGCCTGCTGGGGCCTGCGCAAGGAACGCACCTACCGGTCAGAGATTGTCGAGGTCATCGAACGCCACGCCAGCCGTGCCGACCCGCGCTTTGTCAACGACCGCAGCCCCAAAGCCGCCCCCCGCCGCCGCATGGCGGATGCCGCGCAGATGAGCCTTGATCTCTGAATGGCAAAGATGCGCAAAAAGGGCGACCTGCCGCAAAAGACCTGCGCCACCTGCGGCAAACCTTTTGCATGGCGCAAGAAATGGGAAAAGGTCTGGGACGAGGTGCGATATTGCTCGGACCGCTGCCGGGGCGACAAGGGCAAACCCCGCCCCTCCTGACCCCGCTTCCCCGTTGCTCAAATATCCTCAGGGGGTGAATGGCCGCCCTCGCGGCCAGAGGGGGCGCGAGCGCCCCCTGACGCGCTTTGCCCCGCGCACAT
>NKIT01000205.1 GCA_002256185.1 Rhodobacteraceae bacterium PARR1
GCCCGGGGGCGCGCAGCCCCCCGTTTAGACAATGGGTGGGGCGGGCCGCGCGCGGACCGGGACTTTGGGTCCCGGTCCAACACTTACCGTTGCGCCAAGGGCCCATCCTCCAAAACCCTGATCCCCAGCCCTGCATCCGCTTGCCGCCCCGCCCCCCCTCGTCTAATCAGGAGGCCACAGCATAAAGGCATCGCATGCGTATCCTGATCACCAATGACGACGGCATCAACGCTCCGGGGTTGGAGGTGCTGACCGAGATTGCCCATGCCATCGCAGGCGAAAACGGCGAAGTCTGGACCGTCGCCCCCGCGTTCGAGCAATCCGGCGTCGGCCATTGCATCAGCTACACCAAGCCCACGATGATTGTGAAACTGTCGCATCACCGCTATGCCGCCGAGGGCAGCCCGGCGGATTGCGTGCTCGCAGGCATTTACGATGTGCTGGATGGCGCGAAACCGGACCTCGTGCTGTCGGGGGTGAACCGGGGCAACAACTCGGCCGAGAATGTGCTGTATTCCGGCACCATCGGCGGCGCGATGGAAGCGGCATTGCAAGGCATCCCGGCCATCGCCCTGTCGCAATTCTTCGGCCCGGCGATGGATGGTCTGGACGACCCGTTTGAGGCTGCGCGCGTGCATGGTGCGGCGGTCATTCGCGCGCTGCTGGACAAAGGCATCTGGACGTCGGATGATTACCGGGTGTTTTACAATGTAAACTTCCCGCCCGTCCCCGCCGCAGCGGTCAAGGGCAGCCGTGTCGCCGCCCAAGGGTTCCGGCGCGACACCGCCTTTTCCGCCGAGGCGCAGATTTCCCCCACCGGGCGGCGCTATCTGTGGATCAAGGGCGGACCGCAGCAAACCCCGACCGCCCCCGGCACGGATGCGGCGGTGAACCTTGAAGGCTACATCTCGATCACGCCGATGCGCGCAGACCTGACGGCGCATGATCTGCTCGCTGATTTGCAGGCGCGGCTGGCATGACGGAGGGGGCGGATTTCCCAACCGAAGGGACATCTGCCGAACGCAAGATGCGCTTTCTGTACGCTCTCCGCTCTCGTGGGGTGACTGACACCCGCGTGCTACTGGCGATGGAAAAGATCGACCGGGGCCATTTCGTGCGCGGCCTGTTTGCCGAACGCGCCTATGAGGATATGCCCCTGCCCATCCCCTGCGGACAGACCATCAGCCAGCCCTCGGTCGTCGGCTTGATGACTCAGGCGCTGTCCGTGCAGCCGCGCGACAAGGTGCTGGAGGTGGGGACGGGGTCCGGTTATCAGGCCGCGATCCTGAGCCAACTCGCCCGGCGCGTCTACACCGTGGACCGTCACCGCCGTCTGGTGCGTGAGGCGTCCGAGACCTTTGCCGCGCTTGATCTGAACAACATCACTGCCATCACCACCGATGGCAGTTTCGGCCTGCCCGATCAGGCCCCGTTTGACCGCATCATCGTTACGGCCGCGGCGGAAGATCCCCCCGGCCCGCTCTTGGCGCAACTCAAGGTGGGCGGTATCATGGTCGTGCCCGTGGGCCAGTCGGATGCGGTGCAAGGGTTGATCAAGGTCACGCGGCTGGAAACAGGGTTTGATTACGAAGAATTGCGCCCAGTGCGTTTTGTTCCGCTGGTCGAAGGCATCGCCGCCGATTGACCGCAGGGGCATGACGGGCGAAACATGGATAGAACAGCGTCGGGGCCAACCCGCGCGCAGGCAGCAAGAGGCCAAGGCATGATCCTTTCCTTCCCGACCCTTCGCAAACTCGGCCTGACCACGGCATTGGTGACGCTGGCCGCCTGCACCAACGGCGGCGGCGGGGCCATGCGGGATTTCGACTGGGACTTGCGCGGCGGGACCGGGCTTGACACCTCGGGTGCGGCACAACAGGCCAGCGCGATGCGCCCGGCCCCGGATGGGCGCGGTGTGATCTCTTATCCCGGCTATCAGGTGGCCTTGGCGCAGCGCGGCGATACCGTGGGATCAGTTGCGGCACGGGTTGGCATCAGCCCGGGCGAATTGGCCAGCTACAACGCCATTGCCCCCAACGCCCCGCTGCGTGAGGGTGAGGTGCTCGCCCTGCCCCGCCGCGTGGCGGCAACGGGTGCAGTGGCGCCAGCCCCCGGCCCGGTGATCGGCGGCGGCACGGTCGCAGCGGCCCCGATCGCGCCGATGGCCCCGGCGGCAGCGGGACGGGTGGATGTGTCATCCATCGCCACAACGGCGCTGGACCGTGTGGCGACGGCACCCGCCGCAGCCCCTGCGCCTGCTACTGCACCTCAGCAGCAAGGCAATCTGGCGGGCATGGCACCGACGCGGCATCAGGTGAAGCGCGGCGAAACCGCCTTTACCATCGCGCGGGCCTATAACGTCGCCCCGCGCGCCTTGGCCGACTGGAACGGGCTTGGCCCGGATCTGGCGGTGCGCGAAGGGCAATATCTGATGATCCCGACGCCATCGGGTGCACCTGCCGCCACCGCCGCCCCAGCGGCAGAGCCTGTGACCGCGCCGGGCGAAGGCACACCCACCCCGCCGCCGCCGTCCGCATCCAAACCGCTTCCCGCCGAAAACCCGCCGACGCAGGCCGAGATTGAAAAGGCCAAGCCCGCCTCGCCCGATCTGGGCGAACAGCGGACGGCGGCATCATCGGCGCAATTCGTGATGCCGGTGCAGGGCAGCATCATTCGCGGTTATGACAAGAAATCCAACGGCATCGACATCGGTGCCCCCGCAGGCACGCCGGTCAAGGCGGCGGCGGCAGGGACGGTGGCCGCGATCACCATGGACACCGAACAGACCCCGATCATCGTGATCCGTCACGATGGTGGGCTTTTGACGGTCTATGCGGGCGTGGCCGGGATCACGGTGAAAAAGGGCGACGCGGTTGGCAAAGGCCAGACGATTGCCAATGTGCGCTCTGGCAGCCCGTCCTTCCTGCACTTCGAAGTGCGGCGCGGCGTGGACAGCACGGACCCGATGCCGTTCTTGAAGTAAGCATTTACGAGCATAACTGTCAGAGGTGCAACAATAGGGATTGCCCCGATGACCAAAGCATCGGGGCGCGCCCGCCCTACCGGCCCGGCCACGGGCCGGGCGTTCCGGGCAGAAATCGTCCACTGGACGATTTCTGATCGCCCTACACCCCCACGGGGCGGGCGCACATATATGTGCACCCACCCCGCGGTGCGTGCGCGCCCCTCCTGACAAGTAAATGTCCAAAAGGGGATTACTCCCCCCTCAAACCTTCCCAACCAACAGCTTGTCAATCCGCCGGTCGTCTAGGTCGATCACCTCAAAGCGGAAGCCCTCGGCCACCACCCACTCGCCCAGTTCCGGCAAACGCCCGAACTGGTGCAGCACCAAGCCCGCCACGGTTTCATAATCCCCGGCCAATTCGCGCGGCAGGCCCAGACGGTCGCAGAATTCATCGGCAGGCATCCAACCCGACACCAACATCGACCCATCCGCGCGTTCGACCAGCGCCGGTTCGTCATCTCCGCCCGCGATCACAGTGCCGGTGATCGCCTCAAGAATATCGCCCGAGGTGACGATCCCCTCAAAATGCCCGTATTCATCATAGACCAGCGCCATGTGATGTTCCGACCCGCGCAGGATTTCCATCACATCCAGCGCATCGGCGAGTTCCGACACCACCGGCACCTCGCGCAGCAGGCGCTTGGGGTCCATGCTTTCGCGGCGTGACAGCGCGTTGAAGGCATCGGCAAGGGTGATGATCCCCACCACCTCACCCGACTCGCGGCTTTGGACGGGCATGCGGGGGCGACCGATGCGGCGGATGGCGGTGGCGGTCTCAGCGGGTGTCGCCTCCAACTCCAGCATCTCGACCTCATGACGGGGGGTCATCAACGCACGGGCTGAGCGGTCGGCCAAACGCATGACGCCCGCCATCATCTCGCGCTCTTCGGTTTCGATCACGCCGCCTTCCTGCGCCTCGGTCAGCAGGGAATGCACCTCTTCTTCCGTCACGCGGTTGCCGTCCTTGCCGGATTGGCCCAGCAGGAACAGGATCGTGCGCCCGGATATGTCCAAGAACCAAACGACAGGCGATGCCGCGCGGGACAGGATCACCATCGCCGGGGCCACACGGATCGCCACGCCTTCGGGGTTTTTCAGCGCCAGTTGCTTGGGCACCAATTCGCCCACGA
>NKIT01000206.1:0-400 GCA_002256185.1 Rhodobacteraceae bacterium PARR1
CACCGACAGCACCACCAGCGCTACGATCAAGGACGGGATCGCCAGCAGCACGTCAACCACGCGCGACAGAACCTGATCCACCCAGCCCCCGCGCACCGCAGCCAGAAAGCCAAAGAAAGCCCCCATGCCAAAGGACAGCAACGACGAGGCCAGCGCCACGAAAATGGTGATCTGCCCGCCATAGATCATGCGCGACAGGATATCCCGCCCGATCGTATCCGTGCCCAACCAGAACTCGGCGGACGGGGACTCCCACACGCCCCCCGTCACCGCATCCAAGGGATAGGGCGCGATCCATTGGGCAAAGATGGCGCAGAACAGAAACGCCCCGGTCATCACCAGACCGAACAGCGCCGAAAGGGGGATGCGCCTCATTTCCGGTGCCTCAGTCAGGGGTGAG
>NKIT01000206.1:410-4125 GCA_002256185.1 Rhodobacteraceae bacterium PARR1
CGGGTGCCTCAGTCTGGGGTTAGCAAGGATCGAAATCACATCGGCCAGAATATTCAGCCCGATATAGACGGCGGCAAAGATCAGCCCCACAGCCTGCACCACTGGCAGGTCACGCTTGGCGACATGATCGACAAGGTACTGCCCCAGCGCATTATAGCTGAACACGACCTCAACCACGACGACACCGACCACCAGATAGGCAAGGTTCAGCACCACGACGGAAATGATCGGCGCAATCGCATTGGGCAGCGCATGCCGCCAGATCACCGTCATCGGGCCAAGACCCTTAAGCTCGGCAGTTTCGATATAGGCGGACTGCATCACGTTCAGCACCGCCGCACGGGTCATCCGCATCATATGGGCCAACACCACCAAAACCAGCACGATCACGGGCAAGGCGACGGCCTGCAATTTCTCCCAAAAGCCCATGCCGGGGAATACCATCGCCACCGGCTGAAAGATCGCAAACACTTGCGTCAGCAGGTAAATCACGAAATAGGCCGCCACGAATTCGGGCAGGCTGATGGTGGACAGCGTCACCCCGGAAATCAACTTATCCGGCCAACGCCCGTTATACCGCGCCGCGACCAGCCCCAGCAGGATCGCCAGCGGGACAGAGATCACCGCCGCCGCCGAGGCAAGAAACAGCGTATTGCCCAAGCGTTGCCCAATGGCCTGCCCGATGTCCTGCCCATTGGTCAGGGCAACCCCGAAATCGCCGGTCAGGATACCGCCCAACCATTTGAAATAACGCGTTAACGCCGGTTCGTTCAGCCCCAGCGCTTCGCGCAGGTTGGCCAGTGCTTCGGGCGTGGCGGATTGGCCCAGAATGGATTGCGCCACATCGCCCGGCAAAGCCTCGGTCCCTGCGAAGATCAGCAAGGACACGGCCAGAAGAAGGACGAGGCCCAGCGCAATGCGCTGGACCACGAGTTTCAGGATCGGGTGCACTATGCCTGTCCGATCACGCGTTCAGCCAGCACTTGACCAGTGCACGACCGTTCATCAGCTCGCCGTTCGGGTCAGCTTCCCAACCGGCGACTTCTTCGCGCTTGGCTTCGACGAAGTCGTTGAACATCGGCAGGATCAAGCCGCCCTCATCGCGCAGGATGTTGGCCATCTTGGAGTATTCCTCCTTGCGCTTGGTCTGATCCAGTTCCGCACGCGCCGCCAGCAAGATGCTGTCGAACTCTTCGTTCTTGAACTTGGTGTCGTTCCAGTCAGCAGTGGAGAGGTAAGCGGTGGAATACATCTGATCCTGCACCGGTCGCCCGCCCCAATAGCTGGCGCAGAAGGGTTCGACGTTCCAGACGTTGGACCAGTAGCCGTCGTCGGGCTCGACCTTCACTTCCAGCGGGATGCCGGCCGCAGCGGCCGATTGCTGGAAGAGTTGCGCTGCCTCGACCGCACCGGGGAAGGCACCGGGGGCCGTGCGCAGCACGATCGGGCTGCCATCGTGACCCGAGGCCTTGTAGTGCTCTGCCGCCTTGGCCGCGTCGTATTCGCGCTGCGGGATCGAGTCGTCAAACAGCGGATAGGCCGCGTTGATCGGGAAGTCATTGCCGACCGACCCCAGACCGCCAAGGATTTTCTCGACCATCTCCTGACGGTTGATCGCCAGTTTCAGCGCCATGCGCAGGTCTTTGTTGTCGAAGGGGGCCTTGTCGCAATGCATGATGAACACATAGTGCCCACGGCCGGCGACAGCCTCGATGCTGATGCCGGGAACGCCTTTCAGCAGGTCGATGATCTTCGGATCCACCCGGTTGATCATATGCACCTGACCAGCCTGCAAGGCGGCCGTACGGGCAGTGTTGTCGTTGATCACAAGGATTTCGACCGTGTCGGCATGGCCGATGGTGGTGTCGAAATAGTTGGCATGCTTTTCGAACAAATGGCGCACGCCCGGCTCGTTCGCGACAACCTTGTAGGGGCCAGCACCAATGCCCGCCGCCGGATTGTCGACGCCACCACCCGGCTGGATCACAAGGTGATAATCCGCCATCAGGAAGGGCAAGTCAGCGTTGCCTGCGGCCAGTTTCAGCGTGACCATGTCGCCGCTTGCCGACATCTCAGAGATGCCCTGCACGATGCCCAAAGCGCCCGACTGCGACTTCTCATCGGTGTGGCGCTTCAGCGTGGCGATGACATCATCGGCGGTGACGGTCTTGCCGTCGTGGAATTCAACGCCCGCGCGGATCTTGAACTTCCATTCGGTGGCATCGGCGTTGGACGACACTTCCTCGGCGATGCGATAGTCGATCTCGCCCTTGGCGTTCACATCGACCAGCATTTCGCCCCAGGTCATGTTGACCATGAACGGCACTTCCGACGCGGCCAATGCCGGGTCGAGCGAGTTGGTCGATTCGCCGCCCGCCATACCGGCCTTCAGCGTGCCGCCCTTGACCGGGCCTTCGGCGCGCGCGGCGCTGGCCAGCAACATGCTGGCGGTCGCGGCGGTCACACCCAAGGCAGCGGCGCGGCCCATGAATTCACGGCGGCTGATCCGGCCTTTGGCTGCGGATTTCAGCAGGTGGTTGAATTCTGCATTCATTCTGTCGTCTCCCTGTTTTGGCCCGTCTGTTCTGTGGCGAGGGCCAGTCTTTTGTTGATTATGGAATCAATAAACCCCGAGTTTGCCTTTCCGGCAAAACAATTCTTTCGCTGGTGCGCTGATCATTTCTGGTCTGGCATCACCGCCGGGGCAAACCACGGCATCACACAAAGTCGCGCGGCACCTCCTCATCCCAAGCGCGCCTGAAAACTTGCGCCTCTCCTTCCCACGCGGTCAGGCGTGCAGTCATGCGCAGATGGGTGGCGCTGGCGGTCATCTCGGCCTCGGCTCGCGTGCGGATGCGCCAATCGCCGCGGCTGCGAACCTGTTCCCAGACATGCACGGCGCGGGCTGACAGCGGATCATCGGGATGGATTTCCCAACGCTCGGTCAACCATTCATCCCCGATCAGGCCGTGGTCCAGATTCTCCTGCGCGCCCTCATCCGATTCGACGATCAGCGCCACGGTGCCGGTCAGCATATCCTCTTCGATCCGCCGCACCGCCCGTGCAGGCCGGATCACCCGATGCCGCCACGGGGTGGCATGCTCCGCAGGCGGCGGTGTCCACGCCTCCCGCCCGGAATGCACCGGCAAGGTCAGGCTTCCCCCGGTCAGCGTCAACACCCCCGCCGTGGGCGAAGGCCAGACAAACGGCCAATAGCTGTTGGAAATCGCCACCCGCAACCGATGCCCCGCCGCCAGCCGATAGCCCGTCATGTCGATGGGCACCGTCACCTCAACCGCCTGCCCCGGCACCATCGGCGCAGGGGTCCGCATCCCGTCGCGGTGACACAGGTTCAGCATGCCATGCGCGATCCGGACCGATTGCCCATCCGGCCCCACGTCACAAAGCCGCGCCACGACAAAGCCCAGCGGCTGATCCGACGCCACCCGCAAGCGCAGCGACGCACAGCCCAAAAGCTGCAAGGGTTCCACCAGAGGCCCCAGATCAAAGCAGACCGACAGCGCATCATCCGCCGCCTGATCCCCCGGCATTTCGGCGTTCAGCCCCATCGGAAAGAACTCGCCCGTCCGCATCCCCAGATGCTGCGGCGTGGCGACCTTCACCGAAAACCCTGCCCCTTCATCTTGGCTCAAATACCCCACGGGGGTGCGGGGGTGTGAAACCCCCGCTTCTGCCCCCAGCAACCAAAGCACCC
>NKIT01000207.1 GCA_002256185.1 Rhodobacteraceae bacterium PARR1
TGATCGACCATATCGCCGCTTTGCACGCGCATAATGGCTTGGGCGACAAGATCACCGTCCGGCATGGCGTGGTGCTGTGCAATGCCGATGCGCCCGACGCCATCGAGTTTTTCGTGCGCGGCAATTTCCTTGGGTCTGGTCTGGGGCAGGGCAACCATCCCCGCGCCAAGGGCACCAGCGTGCCGGTGATCCGCTACAATGACCTGAAACGCGATTTCCCGCATGACACGATCATGATGGACATCGAAGGCGGCGAGTTGGATTTCCTGCGCGACGCCGATCTGACCGGGGTGCAGCGGATCGTGGCGGAATTCCATCGCGGAATTTACGGCGTGCCGGGCATGCGGCAGTGCAAACAGGCCCTGCGCGGCAAGGGGTTCGAGATGAACGACGACCTGTCCAAGGGCACGGTCAAGGTCTGGGAACGGCGAACGTCGGAAGCGGCGGCTTGAATTCCGCGGCAGGATTTCTGATCCTGACCAAGGCCGGGGCGGCCCACACCTGACAGGCGCGCATCCAGACCGAAGCGGTGCCCAAAGCACCCGCGACGGCTCAGGTCGTCGGGATCACGAAATCCGGGTGCAGCCCGCTCGCCGCAATCGCTGCCTTGGCGTCATGGCCGCGAAACAGCCCGTGGCCAGTGATCAGCACAGAGCGCATCCCCGCCTGCGCCCCGCCCAGCACATCGGTGTGCAGCGTGTCGCCCACCATCGCCACCCGCCCCCGTGCCAGCCCCAACCGCGCCACGGCATCGTCAAAGGCGTCGGGATAGGGCTTGCCGAACCAATGCACCGCCACGCCCAAGCGGTCGATCAGGTCATGGGCAAAGAGACCCGGTTCCAGCGAAAGTCCCGTCTCTGTCGGCGCGACCAGATCAGGATTGGCCACCACCAAAGGGCGGGGACGGTCGGTCAGCGCTCGCGCCAAGCGGTCCTGCAAGGCAGGCGTCCACCGGACCGAGGACAGGAAAAGGAACCCCTCCACGCGGTCAAACAGCGCGGGATCGTCGATCACACTGGCCAAGCGGGCAGGGATGTCGTGGAAATCATCCTCAGGGGCGGAAATCGCCCCCCATAGCCCGCCGGGCAGGATCGCCGCCAACCGCGCCGCCGCCACCTCGCGTGAGGTGACGACCTCATCGGCGGTGAAATCGAACCCCAGACGGCGGTATTTGGCCACGGCCCCAGCGCGGGTGTAGCTGGCGGCATTGGTCAGCACGCACAGCCGCTTTCCCGCCGCCCGCAACGCCGCGATCCGTGCCACCGCGCCGGGAATTGCGGTGCCGCCGACGTTCAAGACGCCAAAGGCATCCAGCAGGAACCCGTCCACATGATCCGCCACCGCCGACAGGTCGGGCAGGACCAGCCCGTCGCCCTGTCGCGGCATTTGCGGCAGCCGAGCCCGCACCGATTCATAGCGGGCAAAGGCGGCAGGCACCGACAGCGGGCGGAAGAGGTCAGACAAGGTCATGCGGCGCGCCTCTGATCAGGGACGCGCCGCTTATAGCGGGATGCTGGCCGGGCGAAACCCCGTCAGGCGGCGCGACCCGCACGCGGCGACCAATCCGCCTTTGGCACATCCGGGGCCAGCCCATCCGACATGGCGACAAACCGGTCCAGCAGGCGGATCACCGTTGCCGACAGGGCAGGGGCCGCCAGCACCTTGGCTGGCAAAGCCACCATCCCGCGCAGAACCGCCGCCTCTGTCCCTGTCGCCACGACGCGGGCGGTGGGACCATAGGCGTCAAATCCTTCCGCCAGCGCGGGGAAACGATCCAGGATTTCACCCCGCGCCGTATCTGACAGGGTTTTCCACCCTTCGGCGCCGGGATGGAAGCTTTCGCTTTGCGCGCCTTCAGCGAAGATCACCTGATGCTGATCCAACAGGATGTGGAAATAGTCCACCTGCACCTGTGGCACTTGCCGCACCTGCCGCCCGTCCAGCAACAGCCGGGCAGGAACGAACACCTCATCCAGCCCGAGATGGGTTTCCACCCGCCATCCCGTCACCAGCATGCGGTGGCGGGGCGAAACGGTCAGGCTGCGACGATTGCCAAAGGTGCCGGGGGCGATCACCACCGGGGCATCCGCGCCCAAACCGGACACGGTCGTCGATCCGATCCAGCGGATCGGCTGCAAGCCCGCATCGCGCGTCTTGATCCGGTCACCCTCGCGCAGATGTTCCACCGCGACCGGGCCGCGTGCCGTGGCGATGCGGGTGCCTCGGGCATAGCAGATCACGCCGGTGTTTTCCCCGGTCAGGGCACGCGACTCGACCGCCGCGCCGTCGCTTTCGATGATCAGACCGCCCGCCTGTGTCAGCACCCCGTCCAGCGCATCATAGCGCAGCCAGTCCAGCGGCGTGTCAAAGGTCAGCGACGGATTGGCCGCGTTCCATGCCTCCAGTGCGGCGGGGTTGTAGAACTGCGTCAGGTCGATGAAGTCATTGTCGGCATTGCCATTGCCGCTGATCCCGCTTGTGGTGTCAAAATCGGTGATCCGGTCCGCCGTGCCATCGGCGACAAAGACATCCGCCCCCGCGCCGCCGGTCAGGGTGTCGTTGCCCTCCCCGCCGTCCAGCAGGTCGCGCTCGTCTCCGCCTGTCAGCAGGTCATTGCCCGTCCCGCCGCCCAAGGTGTCGCTGCCCGATCCGCCCTCAAGCGTGTCGTTGCCATCTTCGCCCCACAAGCCGTCGTTCCCGTCATCGCCAGACAGGCTGTCATTCCCGTCGCGGCCAAAGAGACCGTCTTCTCCCGCCCCGCCACTGGCCGTGTCGTTGCCGCTCCAGCCGTCGATGTAATCGTTGCCTGCCCCGCCCGAAACGCGGTCATCCCCCGCGTCGGCCATCAGGAAATCGTCGCCATCGCCGCCTGCGATGGTGTCATCGCCATCGCCGCCCGAGACCGCATCATTTCCGGCCCCGGATTCGACGCTGTCATTTCCAGCCCCGGCATGGATCGAGTCGTTCACCCCATCCCAGCCGTCGACAACATCACCTTGGCCGTCGGTGTAGCCTGCGCCGATGGAATCGTCGCCCGCTGTGCCGTCCACCTTGCCGTCCAGATCGGTCAGGATGTGTTCGATCTGGCTGAACTGGACGCTGACGGTCTGGCCAGCGGTGTTCAGATAGGTGGCGGTCCCGGACTCTGCGGTGCTTCCGTTCCATGTCGGATCAGCGCTGTTGTAGGTGATCGTCACCTTGGACAGGCCCCGCAGGTCCAGCACATCGCCGATGCGGCCCGCAGGATTGTTGGTGGCGTCCAGAACCGACTCTTCGCCGGTTTCGCCGCCGGTCACGGTGATCGTCGCCGTGCCGCTCAGGCTGCCGTCAAAGGCAAAGACATCGTCGCCATCGCCGCCCGCAGCACTGTCGCCCGCGCCAAGGACAAAGCTGTCATCCCCGGCATCACCCGCCAGCGTGTCATTCCCGGCCCCGCCAATCAGGCTGTCTGCTCCCGCGCCACCCGCGACGGAATCATCCCCCGACCCGCCCTCAAGACTGTCATTCCCGGCCCCGCCGTCCAGCGCGTCATTGCCGGTGCCGCCTTGCAGCGTGTCATCCCCCGCGCCGCCAAAGACCGCGTCCGAGGTCGCGTGCCCGCCGCCCCAATCCGCGCCGTCATGCGCGATGATCAGCGCCGGGATGCCGTCATCCGCGCCTTGCAACGTGGTGTTCGACCCGTCATCGCCCTGCACCAAGCGGTAGGTGACGCCGCCGAAGCTGACAAACTCCACCTCGCGCAGAAGGTCCACACCGTCACGGCCCGCGACCGTATCCGTGACCTGCAACCCGCCTGTCGCCCCGGCGACGAAGGCAAAGCTGTATTCGGTCACCGCCCCGGTAAAGACCACCGTGTCGCTGCCATCGCCGCCCACCAGCGTGTCATCCCCGGTGCCACCCGACAGCGTGTCAGCGCCGGTGCCGCCCGAGAGGGAGTCGTCGCCCGCGTCGCCCGCCATGGTATCGTTACCATCGCCGCCCGCCAGCGTATCCGCGCCCGACCCGCCCTCAAGGCTGTCATTCCCGGCCCCGCCGTCCAGCGCGTCATTGCCGGTGCCGCCTTGCAGCGTGTCCTGACCTGTCCCGC
>NKIT01000208.1 GCA_002256185.1 Rhodobacteraceae bacterium PARR1
CCCGGCGGGTGCGATTTATCGCGCCCGCCCCCCGCAGGGCGGTCGCGGCCCGTGCTGGGGCAGCACGGGCGGGCAGGGCCCTGCCGTTGCGATCCGCACGGGTCACGTGCCCCGTGCGACTGTGGGGGAGGGGCAATCCCTTGCCGTTCCAACGCTCGCTAAAGTTTTCACAAGCGCCCGAAATTTCCAACGATCATCGCTTGACGCCGCCAACGCCGTTCCGTAATACCCCCACACGTTCGGGGAACCGGGCGGCGATGTGCGGTTGTAGCTCAGTTGGTTAGAGTACCGGCCTGTCACGCCGGGGGTCGCGGGTTCGAGCCCCGTCAACCGCGCCACCATCGCCCGCCCCTGAACGTGAAAGACTCTGCGCGGTTGTAGCTCAGTTGGTTAGAGTACCGGCCTGTCACGCCGGGGGTCGCGGGTTCGAGCCCCGTCAACCGCGCCACTTAAAAAAACCCGCCTCTGGCGGGTTTTTTGTTGTCTTGCAACGGGCTGGGGACGAAAGTTCAGCTAAAGCGTCATCCGGTAGCGCACATGCCCGTCGGTCTGGACGTAGCTGTCATACAGCTTCCGCGCCGTCGCGTTGCCCTCATCCGTGTGCCAATACAGGCGATGCCAGCCCCGCGCACGGGCCAGCGCCATCAGGTCGTCGATCAGCGCCCGACCCAGCCCCTGCCCACGGGCGGCGGGCGCAAGGAACAGGTCTTCAAGATAGCAATCCTCGCCCAGCACCCAGGTCGAGGGGTGGTGCAGGTGGATGGCAAAGCCCACAACCTCCCCCCCGGCCACGGCCAAGCGCATCTTGACCGGGCTTGCCGGGTCCATCAGCCGTGCCCATGTCGCCGCCGTCACCTCGGGCGTCAGGGTGACGTCGTAGAACGCGAGGTATTGCGCCCAAAGGCCGCGCCAAGCGCCCTCATCCCCCGGCTCTGCATCCCGGATCATGCCAGCCGCGCCAGAACGCGCGCCCAAGAGCGGATGCCTTTGTGGAAACACTCAAGATCGTATTTTTCATTGGGCGAATGGATGTTGTCATCATCCCGGCCAAAGCCGATCAGCATCGCATCCATGCCAAGGATGGATTTGAAGTATCCCGCAATGGGAATCGATCCGCCCGCTCCGACAAAGGCGGCGCTGCGGCCCCATTCGTCGGTCAACGCTTGGCGGGCCAGTTCAAAGGCCGGATCGCCGATTTCCATGACCGATGCGGGCGATCCTTCAACCGCGTCATGCCAGATGATCTCGCAATCGTCGGGCAATTGCGATTCGGCCCAGGCGCGGAAGGCGGGGATGATCTTTTGCGGGTCTTGGGCGGACACCAGACGGAAGCTGACCTTGGCATTTGCCTCGGACGGCAGGACGGTCTTGAAACCCGCGCCGGTGTAGCCGCCCCAGATGCCGTTCACCTCGGCGGTGGGGCGCGACCAGATCATTTCCAGCGGGGTGCGGTCGGATTCGCCCGATGGCACCGACAGGCCCACATCGCCCAGATATTTCGCGTGATCAAAGGCCAGCGATTGCCATTGTTGGCGCAAGCTGTCGGGCAGTTCGGCCACGTCGTCATAGAACCCCGGCACCTGCACCCGGCCCTGATCGTCATGCAGGCCCGACAGGATGCGGGTCAGCACATGGATCGGATTGCGCGCAAGGCCGCCATACATGCCCGAATGCAGGTCACGGTTGGCGGCTTTCAGGGTGAATTCGGTCTTGCACAGGCCGCGCAGCATGGTGGTGATGGCGGGAACGGCATCCTCGAACAGCCCTGTGTCGCAAATCAGCGCCAGATCAGCGGTCAGTTCCGCCGCGTTTTCCTTCATGAAGGGGATGAGGGAAGGCGAGCCTGACTCCTCCTCGCCCTCAAGGAAGATCGTCAGCTTGCCTGGCAGGGTGCCATGCACGGCCTTCCACGCGCGGCAGGCCTCTAGGAAGGTCATCAACTGGCCCTTGTCATCCGATGACCCGCGCCCCCGGATAACCCGGCCCTTGGCGGTGGTTTCCACTTGCGGGTCAAAGGGATCGCGGTCCCACAGGGTCAGCGGATCGACCGGCTGCACATCGTAATGCCCATAGAACAAGAGATGGCGCCCTGTGCCGTCGCCCCCATGTGCCACCACCATCGGATGCCCCGGCGTGGGGCGGCTGGCGGCGTCAAACCCCAGCGCTTGCAAATCGGCCACCAGCCAGTCCGCGGCACGGGCGCAATCGGGTTTGTAAGCCGGATCAGTCGAGATGGACGGGATTCGCAAAAGCTCCATCAGCCGGTCCAAAGCCTGCGGCAAGTCGTCGTCGATCCGGGCCAGAACGGCGTCCAGTGTCATGGCTTTCTCCTGAATGTGAAGCGCGGGCGC
Source organism: Rhodobacteraceae bacterium PARR1 (assembly GCA_002256185.1). GTDB lineage: Bacteria > Pseudomonadota > Alphaproteobacteria > Rhodobacterales > Rhodobacteraceae > Paragemmobacter. The sequence goes on from NKIT01000208.1 coordinate 2,352, forward strand.
AGCCTAGCAGGCAGACAGCCCCTGTCCAGAGCCGCTGAGGCAGGCTAAAACATCCCCCGTTCCCGGCAATCTCCGGCGGACGGCGGCAGAGATGGAGACGGATATGGCAGGCTTCGCTTGGGGCTTTGGGATTGCGGCAGGGGCTTTGGTTGCGGCATCGGTCGCACAGGCCGATACCGTGACCGGCGATGCGGCGGCGGCGATGCTGTTTGCCCCCGGCAAGGCCGAGGCGGAGCTTTCAGGTGGCGATGTCCTGCCCAAGGATCAGGCCAAGGTCTTGCGGATGGTGGCGGTCGACCAGCCCTATTATGCCGCCATCGCGATCTCCCCCGATGAGGGCTTGATGAGCGAAGCCACCGTTGCCGCCGCGAATTACCACACGGTCGAGGCGGCATCCGCCGTGGCTTTGGCTGAATGCAACGCCAAGAAACAGGGTGCGGCAGAGTGCGTCGTGGTCGCAGTGGTCCGCCCCGAAGGCTGGACCGCGCAACCCTTGCAACTGTCGTCGGATGCGACCGCAGCGATGGCCGATTATGTCGGCGGCGCTTTGGCGGTGTCGGCGGCGACCGGGTCTTGGGGATTGGGGGATACCACCGAAACAGCGGTGGCTGCCTGTGTTGACCGCAACGCCACCGCAACCGACTGTGCGGCAGTGATCGCGGACTGACCCGCGCGACGGAACGGCACAGCGCGCAACCCCTGCGACAATAGGCCAGTGGGGCGATTGCCAAAAATCCGTGCGAAAGGTCTTTTCTTGGCATCGCATTTGACCCAAGTCATGCCGCGTGATGGCCTGACAGCCTAACTTGCCCCCGCGACCCGTTGGCGCTTTGCCTCGGGTCTCGGCCTTGGAGACGCCCATGAATTACGATGCCGCGATTGATGCCGCCCTGCAGCGCCTGCATGACGAAGGGCGTTATCGCACCTTCATCGACATCGAACGGCGCAAGGGGCATTACCCTTCGGCGGTCTGGACGCGGCCCGATGGCACCGAACGTGAGATCACGGTCTGGTGCGGCAACGACTATCTTGGCATGGGCCAACACCCCGAGGTTCTGGCCGCCATGCATGAGGCGCTGGATGCCACGGGCGCAGGCTCGGGTGGCACGCGCAACATCAGCGGCACCACGGTCTATCACCGGCGGCTTGAGGCGGAACTGGCCGACCTGCATCGCAAAGAGGCGGCCTTGGTGTTTTCCAGCGCCTACATCGCCAATGACGCCACGCTTTCGACGCTGCGGCTGATCTTCCCCGGTCTGATCATCTATTCCGACGCGCTGAACCATGCCTCGATGATCGAAGGCGTGCGGCGCGGTGGCGGGCCAAAGCGGATTTTCCGCCACAATGATGTCGCCCACCTGCGCGAGCTGATCGCGGCGGACGACCCGGCTGCGCCCAAGCTGATCGCCTTTGAATCGATCTATTCGATGGATGGCGATTTCGGCCCGATCAAGGCGATTTGTGATCTGGCGAAAGAGGTTGGCGCGCTGACCTATATCGACGAGGTGCATGCCGTGGGCATGTATGGCCCGCGCGGGGCAGGGGTGGCCGAACGCGACGGCCAGATGCACCGCATCGACATCATCAACGGCACACTGGCCAAGGCTTATGGCGTGTTCGGCGGCTATATCTCAGCCTCTGCCCGGATGGTGGATGCAGTGCGGTCCTATGCGCCGGGGTTCATCTTCACCACCTCGCTTCCGCATGCGGTGGCGGCGGGTG
>NKIT01000011.1:0-20596 GCA_002256185.1 Rhodobacteraceae bacterium PARR1
CCAGCGGCATCGCCGGGATGGACCGGCTGGTGAAGGCGAATGTCATCGCCAAATCTGGCCGCGCGGTCGAGGCGGCGGGGGATGTGGACACGCTGCTTCTGGACAAGACCGGCACGATCACCTTCGGCAACCGGATGGCCGATGCCCTCATCACCGCACCGGGGGTGGACCTGCGGCGGCTGGCCGAGGCAGCGGCGCTGGCCTCGCTGGCCGACGAGACGCCCGAGGGCAAATCCATCGTGGACAAGGCGCGCGAGGTTCTGGGGTCTGTCCCCACGATGCCCAAAGGGGCCGAAGCCGTCGCTTTCACGGCCCAAACGCGGCTTTCGGGACTGGACCTTGAAGGCGGCCGCAGCTTCCGCAAAGGGGCTACCGATGCGGTGATCCGCCTGACCGGCAAGACCCCGCCGCAGGCGCTGGCCGCGCAGGTCGATGCCATCGCGCGGTCGGGCGGCACGCCGCTTCTGGTGGCCGAAGGGGCGGAAATCCTGGGTGCCGTCCACCTCAAGGATATCGTGAAGCCCGGCGTGCGCGAACGGTTCGCGGAACTGCGGGCCATGGGCATCCGCACCGTCATGATCACGGGCGATAACCCCCTGACCGCGGCGGCCATTGCCGCCGAGGCCGGGGTGGATGACTTTCTCGCCGAGGCGACGCCCGAGATGAAGCTGGACCTCATCCGCCGCGAACAGGCGGGCGGGCGGCTGGTCGCGATGTGCGGCGACGGGTCGAACGACGCGCCTGCGCTGGCGCAGGCCGATGTGGGGGTGGCAATGAATGCGGGCACTCCGGCCGCGAAAGAGGCCGCAAACCTGATCGACCTCGACAGCGACCCGACCAAGCTGATTGAGGTGGTGCTGGTGGGCAAGCAGCTGCTGATCAGCCGCGGGGCGTTGACCACCTTCAGCATTGCCAACGACGTGGCGAAATACTTCGCCATCCTGCCGGCGATCTTCGTCGCGGCATATCCGGGCTTGGGGGCGCTGAACATCATGGGGCTGGCCTCGCCCACATCGGCCATCCTGTCGGCGGTGATCTTCAACGCGCTGATCCTTGTGGCGCTGGTGCCGCTGGCCTTGCGCGGGGTGGCCTATCGCCCGGCCAGCGCGGCCGCGCTGCTGCGCCGGAACCTGCTGATCTACGGGCTGGGCGGTCTGATCGTGCCCTTCATCGGGATCAAGGCGATCGACGCGGCCCTTGTCGCCCTGAACCTTGCCTGAAGGAGAGAGAGATGCTCAGCCACCTTCGCCCTGCCATTTCGCTGACAGCGTTCTTCACCCTGCTGACGGGTCTGGCTTATCCGCTGGCGATGACCGGCGCCGCACAGGCGCTGTTCCCCTCTGTCGCCAATGGCAGCCTGATCGAAACGGACGGAACTGTCATCGGGTCGTCCCTGATCGCGCAGCCCTTCGCCGGGGCGGGCTATCTGCACCCGCGCCCGTCGGCCAGCGGCTGGAACGCGGCCGGAACTGGGGCCTCGCACCTTGGCCCGACCTCGGCGGCGCTGATCGCCACGGTCGCGGAGCGCCGCGCGGAATGGGAAACCGCGAACGGAGCCACCGCGCCCATCGACGCCATCACCGCCTCCGGCTCCGGTCTTGACCCCCACATCAGCCCGGAAAACGCGCTGGCGCAGGTTGGCCGGATCGCCGCCGCACGCGGTGTGGACGCAGGCGCGGTGCAGGCGGTGATCGCGGCTGCGACCGAAGGCCCGCTCCTTGGCCTTTACGGTGAACCCCGGGTGAATGTGCTGCTCACCAACATCGCGCTTGACGTAGCCTTTCCGATGCCGCCCGCTGGAGGCGAAGGACAAGCCACCGAATGACCCCCGATGCCGAAATTCGCCCCTCTCCTGAAGCACTTCTCACGCAGGCCGCACGTGAGGGGCGGGGTCGGCTGAAGGTCTTTCTGGGCGCTGCCCCGGGTGTCGGCAAGACCTGGGCGATGCTCGACCACGCCCACCGCAAGCGGGCGGAAGGTGTCGATGTGGTGGCCGCTCTGATTGAGACGCATGGCCGGGCGGAAACGCAGGCCAAGCTTGCGGGCCTGCCGCAGCTTGCCCGCAAGCCCGTGATCCACAAGGGCCGCGCGCTGACCGAGATGGATCTGGACGGCCTTCTGGCCCGCAAGCCAGCGCTCGCCCTGATCGACGAACTGGCCCATACCAACGCCGACGGCAGCCGACACGAAAAGCGCTGGCAGGATGTCGAAGAGGTGCTGGCCGCCGGGATCGACGTCTATACCACGCTGAACATCCAACACATCGAGACGCTGAACGAGACCGTCGCCCGCATCACCGGCGTGCGCGTGCGCGAAACCGTGCCCGACGGCGCGCTGGAAATGGCGGACGAGATCGAGCTGATTGACCTGCCGCCGGATGAGCTGGTGGACCGGCTCAAGCAGGGCAAGGTCTATCCCGCCGATCAGGCGGCCCGCGCGCTTGGGTCCTTCTTCGTCAAGGGCAACCTCACCGCGCTGCGCGAACTGGCCATGCGCGCCGCAGCCGACCGGGTCGATGCGCAACTGCGCGAACACATGGCCGCGAACGCCATCGCCGGGCCCTGGCCCACGCAGGAACGCATCCTCGTCTGCATCAACGAAAGCCCCGCCGCGCGCGAGGCGATCCGCGTGGCCAAACGCAGCGCCGACCGGGCGCGCGCTGAATGGATCGCGGTGAACGTGGCCCAAGCGCGGATGGAAACCCTGCCCGAGGCCGACAAGGACCGGCTGGCGGGCAGCCTGCGCCTTGCCGAACGCTTGGGCGCGGAACTGGCCACGCTCGAGGCTGAGCATGACGTGGCCGAAGCGATCCTCGCTTACGCCCGCGACCGCAATGTGCGCCTCATCGTGATCGGCCGCCCTCGGCCCCGACCGTTCTGGGCGAAGTGGGCGTCCGAGGACGTCGCGACCGATGTCCTGCGCAAGGCGGGGCCTTTCGAGGTGACCGTTGCCTCGGAACCGGACGAAAAGCCGAAGGCAAGCCGATTCCGCCTTCCGCGTCTCGCGTCAGAGCCAAAGGCCTGGGGCGAAGCGGTGCTGGCCGTCACCATCGCCTCGGCCTGTTCCTGGGGGGCCGAACAGCTGTTCCCGGTGGCCAGCCTCAGCGTGATCTACATGACGGCCGTGGTTGTCGTGGCCAGCCGCCGTGGTCTGGGGCCCGCCCTTGCGACTGCTGTCCTCGGCTTCATGGCCTACAACTTCCTGTTCACGCACCCGCGTTACACTTTCCACGTCTCACGGCAGGGCGAGCTGCTGACTTTGGGGCTGTTCCTCGCAGCTTCCCTGATCACCGGCAACCTCGCCGCCCGCCTGCGCGCCCGTGTGGACGCGCAGGCCGCCATCGCTGATCGCACCAACAAGCTTTACGACTTCAGCCGCCGCGTGGCCGCTGCTGCTATAGCCGACGATGTCGTCTGGGCCTCGGTCAGCCATGTGGCGACGACGTTACGCTGCGAGGCGGTGCTTCTGATGCCGCGCGGGGCCGAGTTGCGGGTGGTGGGGGGCTTTCCGCCCGAGGATCGGCTGGACGTCCGCGACCAGTCCGCCGCGCAGTTCGCATGGGAGAAGGGGGAAGCGGCTGGCCGGGGATCGGACACTTTGCCCACCGCCCGGTGGTTCTTCCTGCCATTAGTGGCGGGCGACCGGCGGCTTGGCGTCCTCGGCATCGCTTACGCTGACGACCGCGAGCTTCTTCGCACCGACCGCCGCCTGCTGGACGCGCTGATCGACCAGATCGCCCTGGCACTGGAACGGCTGCGCCTGACCGAAGACCTGGCTGCCACCCAGCTTGCCACCGAAACCGAACGCCTGCGCACGGCCCTGCTGAACAGTGTCAGCCACGACCTGCGCACGCCCTTGGTGACGATCATCGGCGCGGCGGGTCATCTGGTAGATGCCGATCTGCCCCCTGAGGCACGGCGCGACCTGGCCGAGAACATCCGCGAAGAGGGTGAGCGTCTGGATCGCTATGTCCAGAACCTGCTCGACATGACGCGCCTCGGCCACGGCGCGCTGAAGCCCCGCCTTGCCCCGCAGGACGTGGCCGAAATCGTCGGCGGCGCGCGGGCCCGGACGCGCGGTGTTTTGCGCGGGCATGACCTGCAGGTGGATCTGGCACCGAACCTGCCGCTGATCCTCGCCGATCCGGTGCTGCTGGAACAGGTGCTGGTCAACATCCTCGACAACGCTGCCAAATACGCGCCCGAAGCTACGCCGATTGCCGTCAGGGCCCGATTGCAGGGAATCCGCGTCGAGCTTTCTGTCACCGACCGTGGCCCTGGCATCCCGCCCGAGGATCAGGCCCGTGTCTTCGACATGTTCTACCGCGTGGCCGGGGGTGATCGTCAGCGCGCGGGCACCGGCCTTGGTCTTGCCATCTGCAAGGGGCTGGTAGAGGCGATGGGCGGCACGATTAGGGCGGAGTCTGGCCGCGCCGAGACCGGCTGGCCCGATGGCAGTGGCCATGGACTTGGCACGCGTATCGTGATGGCACTCCCCCTCCACAACCCCGAGGTCGCTGCGTGAGTGTCCCTGCCCGTATCCTTGTCATCGATGACGAAGCCCCGATCCGCCGGTTTCTGCGCGTGGCACTCGAAGCCGAAGGCTATGGCGTGATTGAGGCTGGCACCGCGCGCGAAGGGCTGGCGATGGCTGCGCGCGAAGCGCCGGGCCTCGTCGTGCTCGACCTCGGCCTGCCGGATGCCGACGGCCTGTCGGTGCTGCGCGACCTGCGGGGCTGGAGCCCGGTTCCCGTTCTAATCCTGTCCGTCCGCGCTGATGAGGGCGACAAGGTCGAGGCGCTGGACGCCGGCGCGCAGGACTATGTGGTCAAGCCCTTCGGCGTGAAGGAATTCCTTGCCCGGGTTCGCGGCCTACTGCGGGACCGTAGCACGGAGGTTGTGCCGTCTGTGCTGACGATTGGCCCGCTCGAGATCGACGCCGCCGATCATTCCGCCACGATGGACGGGATACCCCTTCACCTAACGCGGCGGGAGTTCGACCTGCTGTGGATGCTGGCGAGCCATCGCGGGCGACTGGTCACACAGGAGATGATCCTGCGCGCAATCTGGGGCCCCGCCCATGCCGAAGACAGCCAGTATCTGCGGGTCTATATCCGCCAGCTGCGACAGAAACTAGGCGATGACGCCGCGAACCCCCGGTTCATCGCAACGGAGCCGGGGATTGGTTATCGGTTTCTCGATCCAACAATGGGCTGAATGGCGCTGCGCCGCACATGCGCAAGCAGTTTGCACTGAAGGACGCCGATACTGACTTTTCCACGATTCGTTGGAGGTGGTCCTGCCCGAACCGGTGTTCGAAAGCCCCCAATAGATGGCAGGTCTGTTGCCCGATCACCCCATGTGGCGGCAGGTTGAATTGTAAAGCGTTTGTCTTTACATTGGTCCTGCAAGCGGAGAGCAGAACCATGGTCGCAGTAACGCCCCAAGACGAAGCCCAGCGCCGGTCGCTGATCAACCTGCGGGTCACGCCGCGGGACAGGGACCTGATCGACCGCGCCGCCGCCAGCCTCGGCAAGAACCGGTCCGAGTTCATGATGGACGCCAGCAGGCAGGCCGCCGAGGATGCTCTGATGGACCGGCAGGCGTTCCGGCTGGACTCCACACAGTTCGCCGCTTTCGTTGCTGCTCTGGACGCGCCGCCCGCGTCGAATGACCGGTTGCTCCGCTTGATCGCGACCCCGGCGCCTTGGGACAAATGACCGACGGCACGCTGCAGGCTCCCGTTCCTCTGGCCGATCATCACGACGTCGAAGCGTTCGCCTCTGGCGCCCCGACGCTTGATGACTGGATCAGGCGCAAGGCGCGGGCCAATCTGGCCTCTGGCGCCTCGCGCACTTACGTCCTGTGCCGCAGCGATCGGGTTGTTGGGTTTTACGCCTTGGCCGCTGGATCGGTCAGTCACGACCTCAGCCCCCGGAAGCTGCGCCAAAACATGCCTGACCCCGTGCCGGTCATCGTTCTGGGGCGCTTGGCTGTCGATGCCAGCGAACAAGGGAACGGCCTCGGCCGCGCGCTTCTGCGCGACGCCGTCCTGCGGGTTGCCGCTGCAGCGCGTGAGGTCGGGGTTGCCGCCATGCTCGTCCACGCGCTGAACGACCGGGCGAAGGCGTTCTACGTGGCCGCGGGTTTCGACCCATCGCCCGTTGACCCGATGGTGCTGATCCTGCGCATGAAGGACATCAATGCCCTGATCGGCGATTGAGCGACACAACCCCGCTTGCTCGCCATCAACGCCGCCTCCGATACGGGCGTTGCGGATGTAGGGGACCAGCCGGTCAACCGGGAGCATCTCGATCTGAAGCACGGGGCGGGGCCTTTCGGAGGGGGCGGCGGCAAGGTGCGGCCTCAGGTGCGCACCCGCGCACCCAAAGCGCGCACCCAAGGCGCGGACCCAGATTTTTTCTGTCACTAGCGGTTAGTCGCGCCTAGGCCCCCCGCATACGTCTCCCTTCCGGGAGAACCTAAGGCGGGGGGCCTGCCGGGAGCGGCGGCGGGAGCAGGGGTGAGGGCGTGGAGTGAAGCGATCCGTCGCCTGCACCCTTCGCCATCTTGCCCTCTTTATGCGTCAAAACCCGGGAAAGTGTCGCGCCCGAAGTTCGACGGATCGGGCGGGTTGGCCTGCGCTTTGGCCCCGCTTTCGCGCGGGGTTGTACGGGTGGTTGCGGTGAGGGGTTTTGCGCCCTTGCCTTTGCCCTTTGATTTGTCGAGCTTTTCCAGCTTCTTCGAGATGGTCAGAAGGGCAGCCACCCAGCGGCGCCAGGCGGTCGATCGCACCACCCCAGCCCTGATGCAGACCTGCCGCCAGCGAGCACCCTCGGCCCGCAGCCAGACGATCCGGGCGTCCTCGGGGTTCAGCAGCAGAAGCCAGTCGAAGCATTCCTCCATCCGGCTAATGGCGACTGCACTGGGGATCACCCGCATCGGGCGTTCCGGGGTGTAGCCGTAGGCGTGCTTGGCGTCGTGCACCACCGGCGGCCAAGAATTGCCATAGCCGCGGGGGCGGTCCTTTTCGGGCAGGTTCCTCAGGGTGTAGGCGGCTTCCTCGAGGCGATCCTCGATCTCGCGGGGCGTCAGGCGCAATGGGGGGCTCCTTCGGGGCAGGGGGCGGGGCTAGTAGATTTGGCGGGCGCGCAGGGTGGCCTCGGTGACAAGGCCCGCTCGCAGCAGGGCGTCACGAGTGGTGTTGGTGAAGGCGCTGGGCGGCACGTAGCTGCCGGAGTTGATCCACGCGGCGAGGCGCAGCAGGTGTTCGGGAATGCCGCCCGGCGTGCCAGACGCCACGACTGGGACGCCAAGCGCGACAGAAGGGCCAGCGCCAGCTTCCCCAGCATCTTTCGGCTTCGCAGCCTGCGCGATCCGTCGGGCATGACGCGCCGCGATCGCCTGGCTGAAGTAATCCCACGTCCGGATCGGACTGCCTCGGGGCTTGGCCGTCCGCTCGGCGATCACCGGCAGCACGTCGAGGTCGAGATCGTAGCCCGCTTTCAGCCATGCGCCGATCGTGGCCGTGGTGGCGGTGATCGCCGCCCGCGCTGCCGGCGCCATGCCTTCGCCGCAGGCGGCAAGGCAGGCGGCCTCTGCCGCGTCCAGATTTGGGCCCTCGTCGTCAGCGCAAACCTCGGCCCGGGCCTCGCGCGTCGCGCTCGCGTCACGCTCGGTAGTAATTACTGGTTCTTTATTTACAAGGTTAGTGTCCAGATTCTGGACATGGCTTTTCGCGAAATCTGGACATGGCTTTTGCCCATTTCCATGTCTGGATTCTGGACATGGGTCGGGGCCCTTTTCTGCCCCCAGCGGCAAGTCTGGCTGCGCCGAAAACTCCGGCTCGAAGGCGAGGAAGTACCGGGTGGATTGCCGCCGGTGGGCGCCCTCGGAGTGGCGCCGCTCCCGGCGGATCAGCCCGGCACCTTCCAGCTTGTCGAGGAGGGTGTTGAGGCTGGCGCGGGAGATTTCGGCATCGGCCGCCAACTGGTCCTGCGACGGGAAGCACCCGTAATCCGGGTTATGCCGGTCGCAGAGATGCCAGAGGATGAGCTTGGTCGCAGGCGAAAGCCCGCGCTGCTGGATCGCTTGAGTGTGGCGCGATGGCTCATAGCGCGGCCGTCACCGTGAGGCGGCGCACGATCGCCTCCATCAGCGCGATCCGCTGAACCTGCTGCGCTTCATCTCTGGTCCTTTCGGTTGGGCCAGAGTCTACCTCAAACTGGATTAGATGGAGGGGGCACCGTCAACCGGCATCCCGCCCTCGGCCTGCCGAAGGATCGCAAGTATCTGCGCCTCAGTGTATCTGCTTGTCTTCATTCAGAATCTCCTCATGCATCTTGCCGAGAAAATTCTACTTATGCAGCCCCTTACTTTCAGGGCGGATTACCTTCGAACGCCAAGCGGCCGAAACGAGCACTTGGCGCGGCACAAATGCGCGACTAGACCAACCTTATTCGTGAACGCCGCAGCCGCGCAGACGGCCAAGTTCCTCTGACCGGCACCAGACCCGTGCTTGGCTTAGGATTTGCTGCCTTTGCGCACGACGTCGGCCAAATCCACACCATTCAGCGCGGCCACATGATCGCTGAGCATCGGCACATAATCCTCTGCGTGGCCCAAGGCTTCGACATGGGTGTAGTAGTGCTTGGCGGCACCTGCCATGATGTTCATCACATTTGCATCCGATGCCATCGCGTTCAGATAGCGCATGTCCTTTGCCGCATTGGCGATGGAAAACTTGTGGGACTCGCGGTTGCGGTCCACGGCGTAGCCCATGAACGTCTCAAAGAACCCGTTGCCCATGCGGCTTGGCCCGATCACCTCGCGGAAGGTTTGCGGACTGATGCCGGTCTTGGCACCAAGGGCCAGCGCCTCGGAATACAGGGCCGCATAGGACAGGCCGATGAAGTTCATCAACAGCTTCATCTTGTGACCGCTGCCCACTGGCCCGATATGGGTGATCTTGGCGGCCCATGCGGCGATGACGGGCTGCACCCGGTCAAACACCGCATCGTCGCAGCCGACCATCGCGCTCAATTGCCCGGCTTCGGCCTGGACGGGGGTTCCGCCCAAAGGCGCGTCCACAAAATGCCCGCCCATGGCGGCCAGTTCTGCCGCCAGCGCTTCGGTTGAGGCCGGGTCGGCGGTTGAGGTTTCGATCACGATCAATCCGGGACGGGCACCGGCAAGGATTCCGTCGGGCGCGCGGAACGCAGACTCGATCTGCGGCGAGTTTGACAGGCAGATGTGGATGATGTCGCATCTTTCGGCCATGTCCTTGGGGCTTGCGGCCTCATGCGCGCCCATGGACAGCAGGTTATCGACGGGCACCCGATTGGACCGCCCCTTGACCCACAGGTCATATCCCGCCCTGCGCAGGTTGGCAGCCATGCCGTGGCCCATGAAGCCAAGGCCGATGAAGCCGATTACGGGTTTGTTCGTCATAGGGGATGCCTTTGTTGCTCGATCTGGCCATGCGTTGCCAGCCATGTGAAATCAGGATCGGGTCCGGGCAGGTATTCCGCCCCGATGGGTGCAGCCCAGCCAAGTTCGCCGATCCGGCGCAAAACATGGGCGTAGTCCAATTCGCCATGGTCCGGCGTGCCACGGTCCGGGACCGACGCAATCTGGATATGACCGATCAAGGGCAGCAGGGAGTCAAGCCGGCGGCAGACGTCCCCTTCGATGATCTGGACATGATAGCAATCGAACATCAGACGCAGGTTCGGCTGGTCCACTTCGCGTATGATGTCGGCCGCACGGCCGGTGCTGTTCAGATAGTAGCCGGGCGCGTTGTACGGATTCAGCGGTTCGATCAGGATGGTCATGCCGGCGGCCTGTGTGCAGGCATACCTCAGATTGCTGATAAAGGCCGCGCGGGCGCGCGGGCCGCCAGAGTTTCCGGCCATCACATGCACGGCGCCGGTGCCCGTCGCGCGGGCATAGGCCAGCGCCTCATCAATCGCCGCCCGCGCTTCGGCTTCGCGGCCGGGCAGGGCGGACAGACCATTATCGCCAATGGCCGTGTTGCCGCGCCGGGTGTTCAGGCCAAGCATGGTCAGGCCGGTTTCCCTGAGCGCCAAAGCCGTTTCGGCAGGTGGCGTGTCATAGGGCCAGTGACATTCCACCGCGTCAAAACCTGCGGCTTTGGCTGCGCGGATGGCTTCGGGCAGGGATCGGTCCGCCCAAAGAAAACCAAGGTTGGCCGAGAATTTCATGCGTCCCAGTCCACATTGAACGTTGTCACGATGTCGCTGATCTGCGCGCCGCTCAGGGTGCGCGGTGACATGCCGCGTGTCATCAGCGCGAGCCGGGCAGTCGCCTCTAGTTCTTCGATGGCATTGCAGGCAGCCTCAATATCCTTGCCCGCCACGACCGGCCCGTGGTTGGCCAGCATCACGGCGCTGCGCTTGCCCGCCAGCCCGCGCACGGCCTGCCCCATCGCAGGATCGCCGGGGCGGAAGTAGGGCAAGAGCTTGACCCGGCCCAGTTGCATGATCGCATAGGGCGTGATCGGGGGCAGGAAGTCATCACTGTCTGCATCGGGAAGGGTAGACAGCGCGACCGCATGGCAGCAATGCAGATGCACCACCGCGCCGCAGGTCCGTGTGTCATAAAACGCGGCGTGCAGGGGCATTTCCTTGGTGGGCGCGTCACCCTCGATGTGCCGTCCTGCGGCATCAAAACGGGCGAGACGCGCGGGATCAAGCCGCCCAAAACTGGTCCCCGTAGGTGAGACCAGCAGCCCGCCGTCCGGCGTCCGTGCCGAGATGTTGCCGGTTGATCCGGACGTCAGGCCCCTGTCGAACATCGACTTGGCCAAAAGACATATCTGTTCGCGCAATGTGGCGTCGGCGGTCATGGCATCAGCATCCCGAGAGCTTGTGCAAAGAAGTGCTCTGCCCCGAAGTTACCGGATTTCAGCGTGATGGCCACGGCATTCCCGTCGCTTTCGGCTGCGCACCACGGCACGCCCGGCGCGATTTCCGGGCCGATCCCAAGCCGGGTGATGCCAAGCGCCTGCGCCACCGCACCCGAGGTTTCGCCCCCCGCCACCACAAATCGCCGCGTGCCACGATTGCGCGCGGCAACGGCACAGGCGGCAAGGGTTTTTTCCACCAGTTGGCCCGCATGGTCCGCACCCAACTGTGCCTGCGCCGCCCTGACAGCCTCGGGCGCCGCTGTGGCGTAGAGCAAGGGTGAAGACTGTGGGGATTGGGCGGCAAGCCACGCCAGCGCATGGTCAGCCCCGTGGGTGGCAAGGTCCAGAGGGTTCAGTTGCAAGGCCGGGTGCCCGTCGGCCAGATAGGCCGCGACTTGCCGGTTGGTCATGGCGGAGCAACTGCCAGACAGAACAATCGCCGGGCCAGCGGGCGCATGAAACGGGGTGGCGTCTTGCAGGGGCAGAAAGCCCTGCCTTTGCCACAGGCCCGGCAATGGCATGGCCACCGCACTGCCGCCTGTCAGCAGCGGCATCGTCTGGCAGGCCTCTGCGATCAGGGTCAGGTCGTCGTTGCTGACGGCATCCACCACCACATGGGCCACACCCTGCGCGGCCAGTTTGGCCATTCGCTCGCGCAAAGCGCCCTTGGCCACAGTCAGGCGGGTGGCCAGACCTACAGGTCGGCTGACCTGCGGCGCCAGAAGCCGCATCAGATTACTGTCGCGCATCGGGGTCAGCGGGTGGTCCTTCATCGGGCTTTCGGCCAAAGGCTGTTCGCCGACGAACAGGTTTCCCATGAAGATGCTGCGCCCGTTTTCCGGGAACGCGGGGCAATAGATGGTTTGATCCGTGCCCAGATCGGCCATCAGCGCCTCGGCCACCGGCCCGATGTTGCCCAGAGCCGTCGAGTCAAAGGTAGAGCAGTATTTCCAGAAGAACCGCTTTGCCCCGGCTGCGCGCAGCCATGCCAAGGCGGCGCGTGTTTCCGACACCGCTTCGGCGACGGGCGCGGTCCGCGATTTCAGGGCGATGATCTCGATCGGGGCCGTCCCCTCTGGCGGATGGGTTGGCAGGCCGATCCGCAGGGACACGGGCACACCAGACCGGGCCAACAGACCGGCAAGATCGGTGGCCCCGGTGAAGTCATCCGCAATGGCACCAAAGAACGTTGCCATTCACGCATCGCCCGGCAAGGTCAGACCGGCATTGCGGGCATAGACCTTGGCGACGGCGGCATCGTCCTGCCGGCCAAGCCCGCTGCCCGAGGCGGCGATGAACTGTTGCAAGGCAGCGGCGGTGAGGGGGGCTGCAAACCTTGCCGCGCGGGCCGCATCCAGCACGATGCCCAGATCCTTGGGCCAGATGTCGACTGCGGAATGTGGGGTGTAATCGCCTGCCACGATATGCGGCGCACGGTTTTCCAGCATCCAGCTTGTGCCTGCGCAGTCAGGGATGACCTGCAGGAACGTTTCGGGCGGGATGCCTTGGGTCATGCCGAAGGTCACCGCTTCGGCCATGGCCGCAATATGGATACCTGCAAGCATCTGGTTCACGGCCTTCATCGCCGACCCTGCACCCGCCGCGTCACCCAAGGCGAACACCTTTTCGGCGCAGGCCTCCAGCATCGGGCGGGCGGCGGCAAAGGCCGCAGGCGTGCCCGATGCCATGATCGCCAGCTTGCCAGTCGCCGCCTTGACCGACCCGCCCGAAATCGGCGCATCGAGATAGTGCAAACCCAACGCGTCACACCGCGCGGCCATGGCGCGGGAAAAATCGGGGGCGACGGTCACACAGCAAATCACGACTGCGCCCTTTGACAAAAGGGGGGCAAGGCCCTGAGGCCCGAACAGCACCGCCTCGACCTGCGAGGCGTTCAGCACAACAATGGCCAGCGCATCCAGACCCGCCGCGGCTTCGGCCATGTCTTCGGGAACGGCACCCGCCCCCCGCAGCCGCGCCACGGCATCCGGGTTCACATCCGCCCCGCACACCGCATGTCCCGCCCGCAGAAGCGAGGCAGCAATGCCATATCCCATCGACCCGAGGCCAACGACACCGATCTTCATGGTCTTTCCCTTCGTCCCGGTCACGAGCTGTGTGTGTAGCCGCCGTCGCAGGCGATTGTCTGACCCGTGATGAACGAGGATGCGGGAGAGGACAGAAACATCATGACCCCGACCAGATCCGGCGGCTCCATCCCGCGCTTGATGCATTGCTGCGCAATCTGGGTCTTGCGCAGGTCCACGGTCGGATTCACGGCGCGCTCAACCTCGGTGGCGACGGCACCGGGACGGATGCAGTTGACGTTGATGCCGTCCTCGCCCAGCTCGCGTGCCATCGCATTGGTCATGCCGATCAACGCGGATTTTGACGTGACATAGTGCAGATAGTTCATCACACCCTTTGGCACGGCATCCGATGCGATGTTGATGATGCGGCCCCACCCGTGCTTGCGCATGACAGGTGCCACGGCGCGGGCGCAGACCATCACCCCGTTGATGTTGACCCGCATCACCAGATCCCATTCCTCTTGCGGGATCAGTTCGAACTTGCGCTTGCCGAGTGAGGCAAAAATCCCCGCGTTGTTGATGAGCACGTCAATCCGGCCATGTTCCGCCACGACGGCATCAACCATTCTCTGGATCGAGGCCGGATCGCCCACATCCACCTTGATCGCCATCGCTTTTCCGGCGCGGGCCTCGATCTCGGCCACCACGTTCCGCGCATTTTCAAGGTTGAGATCGGCCACCACCGGCACCGCGCCCGCTGCTGCAAATTGCCGGGCCAGCTCGCGTCCGATCCCTTGTCCCGCGCCCGTGATCAAGACCACCCGGTCCCTGACGCTGAAATCACGCGCCCATTCCGGCACGCCGGAGTCCTGAGGTGCCTTGACGACGTTGCTCTGGTTCATGTTCGTCCTCCCACGGCCCTGTCAGGGCAACGATCTGTAAAGGGCTGCGGTGGTCGTGGCCGCGCTCATCAGAAAACCGGTGTCGCTTCCGGCGGACATGTATCGTCCGCCCATCGCGATCATGTCGCGCGCCACGTCGGGCCGAGAGTTCAGGCCGCCGACGCCAAGGTGTTTGCCATGTCTTTTGCAGGCGGCTGCGACGGTGGCGTAAGCGTCACGCACCGCCGGATGGTCCAACTGCCCCGGTATCCCCAATGAGTTGCACAGGTCATTCGTGCCGACCAAAAGCATGTCCAAGCCCGGAACGGCCGCAATCTCGTCTGCGTTTTCCACGGCGGTCACCGATTCAATCATGCCCGTCACCAGCACGGCGTCATTCATCGCTTGCATCGTTTCGGCCGCAGGGCCGACGCGGAACAGCGTATGCGGGTTCGGGCCCAGCAATGACCGGCTGCCCGTGGGCGGAAAGCGCGCGGCATCGACAACCAGCCTTGCCTGATCCGCCGTATCCAGATGCGGAATGATCACGCCCTGTGCCCCCGCTTCCAGCGTGCGGCTGATCATCGCCGTGTCATGTCCGGGCACCCGCACGATGGGCGTCACACCAAGCGCGGTCGCCGTCATGCAGATCTGGCTGACGGTTTCCAACGAAAAGCTGCAATGTTCCAGATCGATATAGAGGCAATCAAAGCCCGCACTCTTTGCAATTGCGGCGACTTCCACGTTGCGCATCAGGCGGACGATCATGCCGACAGCAAGCCCCCCTGACTCCATCTTCGACTTCATCAGGTTGGGCTGGACAAAAAGAGAGGGGGCCACGGGATTTCCGATGTTCTTGCTGCGGACACAGCCTTTTGGCTACGCCGTCTATATGTGAACCATTGGATTTCTCGGATACCTTAATCAAGCCACACGGCCTTTGGGTGGCTTGGGGAAATAATGAAAGGTTATACCCCTGTGCTGCGGGGGGATACTCAAGCCCGGTGCTTCTGCTTTAGGTGGGTCAACTACAGACCGAGGAATGCACAGGAGCATGACATGCGGATTTCGGAAGCAGACACATCGGAAACGGGTCAAGTCGGGTCGATGCGTGAGGGCAAGCTGGTGCAGAAGTTCTTGCTGACCGGCGAAGACGGCTCGCCAAACAATTATCTTCTCAACGTGGGCCTGACCGGCTCGGGTGGCTGGGGCACGCCGCGCCATCGCCACAACTTCGATCAAATCCGCTATGTCCTGAAAGGCAAGTATCCGGTCTCGCCGCACAAGATCATGGGCGAAGGATCGGTCGCCTATTTCCCGGAAAGCGTGCACTACGGCCCGCAGGACCGCCCGGAGGGGCTGGAAATGATGGTGATCCAGTTCGGCGGGGCAAGCGGTGCCGGTTTCCTGAGCACGCCGCAGCGTGAAGCGGCCAACGACAGGTTGAACCAGAAGGGGACGTTCAAGGACGGCATCTTCACCTGGATCGACGACAAGGGCCAGAAGCACAACATGGACGGTTCCGCCGCCTGTTTCGAAGAGGCCATGAAAACCAAACTGACTTTTGCCCCGGCACGGTATGACGATGTCGTGGTGATGGAACCGTCAGCCTGTGAATGGATGCCCACGGACACGGCGGGGGTATCCGTCAAGCTTTTGGGCACCTTTACCGAACGCAATACCCGCGTAAGCCTGATCAAGCTGGATGCTGGGGCCACGATGAACACCGGCACCCGTTCGCAGATCGAGGTGATGTTCATGGGCACCGGCAAGATCACCGTGGACGGCAAGACCTATGGCGACAAGACGGCCATCGAATTGCTGCCGACCGATGCACCGGTTGACATCAAGGCCGAGGCCGAGTCGGTGTTCTTCGCCGTGACCCTGCCGAAGTTCTGACGCTGTGATGGGTCTGGCGCAGCTTTTGGTTGCGCCAGACTAGTCTGCCTCGGTGCGCACGCGGACCAGTTCCATGCCCGTATCACGGACACAGGCCACAAGGTCGCGGCGGGATGCGTCCATCTCATAGCCCTCGCGGAAAAACACCGCGATGTTGCGGTGCAGGAACGGGTCTTCAAACGGCAGGGCCATCAGTCGCCCTTCGGCAATCTCGGTGGTGGCCGCATAGACCGGCAGCATCGCCAGATGGTCAGATTCCGCCACCAGCGACTTCAGCAACGACACAGAACCGCAGACGGTGATCTGTTGCGGCGGGGCGACGTTCAGCGTGCTCATCAGATGTTGCAGCACGGTGTGGGTGCGACGGGATGTGGGCGAAATCCAAGGATAGCTGACCAGATCATTCCATGTCAGATCCGTCCGGTCGTGCAAAGGGTGGCCCGTGCGGGCGATGACACACAGAAGGTCGCGGAACAGCACCTGCTGGCGCAGGCCGTCCAGCATGTCAAACACTTCGGTAAAGCCGATGACAAAGTCGAAATCGCGCCGCAGAAGGCCCGTCAGCAAATCGAATTGGGCGTTCTCGACCACTTGCAGATCACCTTGGGGGTGCAAGACGCGCCAACGACCGATCGCCATCGGGATGATGCTGCCCGCCATGCTGGGCAGGCTGCCGATCCGGATCGATTCAACCTGTCCCTCGCGCGCGTTCAGTAGATCACGCTTGGCCAATTGCACCTCTTCGCGGATCAACCGGGCATGGCAGTACAGGATTTCCCCATAATGTGTGGGCGAAATTCCCCGTGGACCACGGTCCAAAAGCTGCATGCCCATTTCCGCCTCTAGCCGGTCCATCGACGTGGACAGTGCGGGCTGTGACACCGCAAGCGCCTTGGCGGCCCGGTTCAGGCTTCCGTGTTCAATCACCGATGCAAAATACAGCAGCTTTTTCGGGTCTATCTCAAACATGCGGAAAAGCCCTTTCGCGGTCGCTGGTCCTTCGGGCAGGGCAAGGTGGCAAAGACCTAACCATCTGCCGCAAGATAGGCCAGTATTTCCGCCTCTGCGATTTGCGCCGCGCGCGCCCGTTGGCCCCAGGTTTGCGCGCCGATATGCGGGGTCAAAATCACATTCTGAAGCGCGGCAAGTCGGGCAGGCACCTGCGGTTCGCTGTCGATCACATCCAGCGCCGCCCCGGCGATGGCCCCGGTTTCCAGCGCGTGGATCAACGCATCCATGTTCACAAGGTTGCCGCGTCCCACATTGACCAGCCGCCCCTTTGGTCCCAGTGCCGCAAGCACCGGCCCGTCGATGATCCCGGTCAGATCGTCCGTGCCCGGCACCGCCATCACCAACACGTCGCTGGCCGCTGCCAAGGCCTGCCAGCCGTCATGCAGATGGCCCAACCCGGCATTTGAGGCACGGTTCAGCCCGGCAATCTGCATGCCGGACGCCCGCGCCCGCGCGGCAATCGCCTGTCCGATCCGACCGCTCAGGCCCGCGATGCCCATCGTCATGCCATAAAGGCTGTCGCCCAGATCAAACCGTGCGGTGACCCAAGCGCCGCTGCGGGCAAAGCCATCGGCCAGCAGCAGTCTGCGGCACAGCATCTGGGTCAGCGCCATGGCCAGATCGGCCACATCTTCGGTTTGCGTTTCGCCGATGTTTCGGAACCGGATGCCGCGCGCCTTTAGGGCCGGGATGTCGATCTTGTCCAGACCCGCCCCCTGCGAGACAACAAGACCAAGACTGGGCAGGGTTTCGATCATCTGCACGCTGCACCCGCGCGAGGCGCTGGTCATCAACACCCGCACCGCGGCACGGTCGGCAGCATCAAGGCCGCGGATGCTGTCCGGATCGGGGACGACACGCAGCAATGCACGCTCTGCCAGTGCCGGGTAATCCATGCCTGCAAGGGCAGGGAAGGCAAGAATGACGGTCATGGCGCAGCAGCTTTCCACATTTGACGGAAGGGTAACCCTAGGGGCGGCTGGCGTGTCCGGCAACGCCGCCAAAGCGCGCGGATGTTCGGGGTAGAAGATTTTGTTATAGCTTGGCGCGCAGGCAGACCGCCGCGACGCGGGGCGGGTAACTTTTGCCGTCTGTGGCAAGTATGAAGGGACAGCCGCATGCCGCATCGTTGATCTTCCCTTCCCGATACCCGCAGGACCAAGCCGATGACAGCCCCCCGTGACCTTGTTCATGCCTTTGCCGAACATGCGGCCAGCATACCCTACGCCGCCTTGCCGGAAGCCGCGCGCGAGGCGGCAAAGAAAAGCATTCTCGACACCTTGGGCGTGATGCTTGCCGCCAGCGGGCTGGAACCCGCAGTGCGTGGTGTGATCGAGATTGTCCAGCAAGGTGGCGGCGCGCCCGAGTGTTCGGTGCTGGCTTTCGGGGGCCGCGTGCCTGCGCTGATGGCGGCTTTGGCGAATGGCGCTTTGGCACATTGTCTGGACTATGACGATCAGACGCCGTGGGGCCAGCACTGTGCAAGCACCATCGTGCCCGCCGTGTTTGCGATGGCCGAACAGCAGGGCGGCGTCACGGGACAAGAGTTGATCACGGCAGTGGCGGTGGGTCAGGACATCTTTGCCCGTCTGCGCTGCAATGTCGGCTGGAAAAAGGACTGGAACCTGTCAACCGTTCTGGCTGTCTATGCGGCCACGGCGGCGGCGGGGCGCGTTGCCGGGCTTTCGGCGGTGCAAATCGGACATGCGATGGGCATCGCGTCCATGGGGTCCAGCGGGATCATGGAAATGGTGGCCGGGCGGGGCAGTGATCTGCGCGGGCTTTATGCCGGCTTTTCGGCCAAGGGGGCCGTTCTGGCGGTGTCGATGGCGCGGAAAGGCGTCACCGGAATAGACCAGTTGTTCGAGGGCAGGTATGGCGTGTTCGCCAGTTATTTTGGCGGCGAGTATGACCGCGCCGCGATGCTTTCCGGGTTGGGGGTTGCGCTTCTGGGCAGCGGGACACTGTACAAGCGGTGGCCCTGTGTCGGAACGGCGCACAGCCACATGAAGGCCGCCATCGACATCGTGACCGCCTATGACCTGTGCGCTGACGATATTGCCGAGATCAAGTTGCATGTCGGCGATTACCACAACCTGATGTGCCAACCCTTGGCGGAACGCCGCGCGCCAGCGACTTTGGCCGATGCCAAGTTCAGCCTGCCCTTTCTGGTCGCGATTGCCACGGTCCGCCGCGGGATGAGCGTGACAGACTTCACCCAGACCGGCTTGCACGACCCGGCGATCCTAGACGCCGGTCGCAAGATCAGCCTCGTCGCGGACAGCGCGTTGGATTGGAAGCTTGAGCTTCCGCCGGGCCGGGTCGAGATCCGCGCAAAGGATGGCCGAAACTGGCTGCTTGAAGGGCATGGCGTGCCGGGCAATGCCGACAACCCGATGTCCTGGGATGATCTGGCTGCGAAATTCCGCGAATGTGCGGCGGTCAGCGTAAACCCTGTCAGCCCCTCTGGGGTGGAGCGGGCCGTGGCACTGGCCCGCATACTTGAGACACGAAGCGATGCGACCGATCTGATCCGCAGCCTTGGCTAGGGATCAGATACCAGCCGTCTGCGCCCCATCGGCCACCAAGGCGTGGCCGGTGATGAACCCGCCTGAATCCGAGCACAAGAAGAGCACCGTCGCTGCAATTTCTTCGGGGCGTCCCATGCGACCGACGGGTTCTTGCTTGATGATGGCGGCGCGGCCCTCTTCGGTGCCGCCGGTGTAACGGGCGATCATCGGTGTATCTATGATGCCGGGGCAAAGCGCATTCACGCGGATTCCCTGATCGGCGAATTCGAGCGCCGCTACCTTGGACGCGACCGTGACGCCAAACTTTGACGCGCAATAGCCCGACTGGTTGCGGATGGCGATGACGCCAGCCCCGGACGAGGTGTTCACGATAGCCCCGCCGCCGTTTTGCAGCATCAGCGGGATCTGATGCTTCATGCACAGGAATACGCTTTTCAGATTCACAGCCAGAACGCGGTCCAACATGTCTTCGGTCAGATCGACGATCGAGGCGCCCGGCTGTTCGATGCCGGCATTGTTGAACGCCGCGTCAAGACGCCCAAAGGCGGCAATGGTCTGGTCCAGCGCCAGTTTGATGTCAGCGGATTTGGTCACATCACAGCGCACCGACAGAACCTTTGCCCCAAGTGCGATCATCATGTCTTCGGTCGCTTTCAACCCGCTGTCCGAGATGTCGGCGATCGTGACGCTTGCACCCGCCGCAGCGAAGGCAAGCGCAGTCGCCCGACCGATGCCGCTGCCAGCCCCGGTCACAAAGGCGACCTTGCCGGAAAAATCAAAGGTAGGGGGGTTGCTCATGTCTTTTCCCTTGGTGAGGTCATGGTTTTTCCCATCTGGCCGAAATCCAGATGGCTTGGTGTTTTCCATGGGTCAGGCCGGACAGTCCTGCCCGGCCTGACCCTTATGGCGCAAACGTGGTGCTGATCACCATTGGCCAGTCATCTCTGCCCGGTCATCTCTGCCCAGTCATCTCTGCCCGGTCATCTTTGTTTGGTCACCACTGTTCTGGGCAGCTTTCAATCGTTTCCTTGGTGATCGCGGGCATGTCATAGGACACAAACCGCCCTTTCGGGGTTTCGGGTTTGGTCACGGCTTCGTACATCGCCTCGAACATCAGCGCGCCCAGCAGTTTCGGGCGGGTGCAGACAGAGCCGTACATCTCGCCGGTCAGAATGGCGTTATAGCCCAGCTTTGACCCGCCACCCGTTGCCACGAGCACCGCCTTTGACCCTGCCGCGTCGATGGCACGGGCGCATCCGATGGCCATGTCATCGGCATGGCTGTAGATCAGGTCGATGTCCGGCGTCGCGGTCAGGAA
>NKIT01000011.1:20606-23648 GCA_002256185.1 Rhodobacteraceae bacterium PARR1
TCAGGTCGATGTCCGGCGTCGCGGTCAGGAAGTTCTGGCAGACGGCCTCGCCCTGTTCCGGGGTCCAGTTGGTGGGCTGCTCACCGACGATTTCATACGTTGCCCCGGCCTTGTCCAGCGCGGCCACAAAACCTTCGGTATTCAGTTTGACGATGGTGTAGGCCGGGTCGCCCATGACAATTGCGATCTTGGCGGTGCGATCTGCTGGCAGAAGGCCTGCTGCCATTTCGCCAGCGACGATGCCGGACTGATAGTTATCGGTGGCCACCAGTGCCGACAGGCCCGGATAGGGATCGTCGATCTTGCGGCTCGCCGAGTCGCCCACCTGAAGCGCGATGGCGACAACCGGTTTTCCGGCCTCGTTGATCTTGTCCACAAACCCTTCTGCCGCGACCGAATCCAGCGGCAGGAACCCGATGGCATCGACATTCTGGGTCAGGAGGTCATCAATCGCGTTGCCCTGCTTTTCAAGGCTGCCACGCGGATCGAGAACGACGGTCTTGACGCCCTTTGCTGCTGCGGCCTCTTCGAAGCCTTCGGCGGTCGAGACGTTGTAGGGATACTCAAGGCTGGCCGGAACATAGCCGAAAACCAGTTCCTGCGCCGAAGCCGTGCCCGCAAACATCAGGGTCGATACGATTGCAGATGACCATACGGATGCGAAAACGGTGCGTTGCGCGGCGCGGCGTGTCTTGTGTGAATTGTGCATGGGTTCCTCCCTTTTCATGCTGTCGTCGGCTTCTGCGCCGGTGGTCAGGCCACCGGTTTGCAGGTCTTCAGAAGGCCCTGACCTGCAAAGGTCCGGCCCGTGGGTCGGTGATTGTGAAAGACGGATTGCGACCGTCCAAGGGTTTGTAATGAAGGCGGTATTTCCCCTGACGTCAGCCTTGCACTGCGACAGCCGTCCCCAATGAAGGATGGCTAGCATGCGCCTTGAGACCGGGACAGGCTTACATCGGGCTGACGTGAAGCGGTTATAACGGCGCGTTATTGAGGACGGGACTTGATCCTAGATATGCCGCATGGCGTATCGCTTGCGCCTGAGCGCAACTGTGGCATCAATCGATCACCGCAGGCTGTCAGACCCGAAAAGTGCACAGGGGCGGCGTGCTGGGCACGGAAAGGCAACTCATGACAAGACCTTCACTGTCGGCGCCTTTGGCCGTTCCGGATTTCCGGCAACTCTGGGGCGGATTTGTCGCCTCGAACCTTGGAACGATGGTGCAGTCGGTGGGTGCGGGCTGGCTGATGGTGTCAATTGCGCGGTCGGATGACATGGTGGCGCTGGTGCAGTCTGCCGCGACCCTGCCGGTGATGCTGTTTTCCATCGTGGCCGGGGCCATTGCCGACAGCTTCGACCGGCGCCGCGTGCTGCTGATCGCCCAGTTGTTCATGATGATTAATGCCGTCTTGCTGACAGTGGTGGTGACCAGCGGGCAGATCACACCTTGGCTGTTGCTGGGGTCATTGTTTCTGGCTGGGTGCGGGACAGCGCTGCATGCGCCATCCTGGCAGGCATCGGTGGGTGACGTTGTGCCGCGCGACGTCATCCCGGCGGCGGTGACGCTGAACGGCATGGCGGTCAACCTGACACGTAGCGTCGGGCCTGCTGTGGGCGGGGTGGTGGTCGCGGCGGCGGGTGCGGGTGCCGCCTTTGCGCTGAATGCGGTCAGTTTCGTGCCGATGGTCTGGGCCTTGTTGCGCTGGAAACCCGCCCCTGCCCCGGCATCCTTGCCGCGTGAGGATTTTGGCCGCGCGATCTGGGCCGGGCTGCGCTATGTGTCGATGTCTCCGAACCTGCTGACCGTGATCTTCCGGGGATTTGTCTTTGGCCTTGTTGCCATCGCGATCCTTGCCTTGTTGCCGATTGTCGCCAGAGACAGGTTGCAGGGGGGTGCCGTCACCTTTGGTCTGTTGCTTGCAGCCTTCGGCATTGGCGCAATCGCGGGTGGTTTCGCCAATGCGCGGATGCGCGCCCGGTTCAGCAATGAAACGGTGGTGCGACTTGCCTTTCTTGGGGTGGCGATCAGCGCGGGTCTGGTTGCGGTCAGCCGCGAAACATGGGCCACCTGTCTTTTCCTGCTGCCCGCCGGGGCAAGCTGGGTTCTGGCGTTGTCGCTGTTCAACACGGTTGTGCAACTGTCCACCCCGCGTTGGGTGCTGGGCAGAACCCTTTCCATCTATCAGACGGCGTCGTTTGGCGGAATGACCGCTGGCGGCTGGCTGTGGGGAACCATCGCCGAGGGGCATGGTCTGCCTGTTGCCCTGACCATTGCGGGGGTGGTGGCGCTGGCGGGCGCGGCAATGGGTTTACGGTTTGCCTTGCCTGATCAGGTTGCGCTGAACCTTGATCCGTTGAACCACTTCAAGGAGCCCGACCTTCAGTTGGAATTGCAGCCGCGCAGTGGGCCGATCATGATCCTGATCGAATACGAGATTGCCCAAGCCGACGTGCAGGCATTTCTGGACGCGATGTCCCAACGCCGCCGCATCCGGATCAGGGATGGCGCCCAACATTGGGTTCTGCTGCGCGATCTGGAAAACCCGGACCTCTGGAAAGAGGCCTATCACGTGCCGACATGGGTTGAATATGTGCGCCACAACCACCGGCGCACCCAAGCGGATGCCGACATCAACGCGCGGCTTTTGGCACTGAACAAAAGCGGCAACAAACCGGGCGTCCGGCGGATGATCGAACGCGATACCGTGCCCTTGCGCGATGATATGGCGATCAAGTCCTATCCGGAGTTGCCCTGAACCAGATGAACGGCCAGTTTTTCAGCCACAAAGTCCAACGCCGTTCGCGCTGCGGGCATGATGCCGCCCATGACGAAAAAGCCGTGAATCTCACCTTCGGCAATCATCAGGTCGCAGGGGATGCCCGCCGCGATCAACCTGTCGGCATAGGCCTGCCCTTCATCGCGCAGGATGTCATGGCTGGCCAGAACCAGAATGGCAGGCGGCAGGCCTTCAAGGCCAACGGCGCGCAGGGGTGATGCGCGGGGATCGGTGCGCAACGCTTTGTCTGGCAAGTAATGATCC
>NKIT01000011.1:23658-52252 GCA_002256185.1 Rhodobacteraceae bacterium PARR1
TCAAAAGCAGTTGGTTTTCGGGATCGGCATAGCTTGTGGTATCCATCGCGCTGTCCAGCACCGGATAGATCAGAACCTGCGCTGCGATCTGTGGCGCGCCTGCCGCAGTCACCATCTGTGCCACCGCTGCCGCCAGATTCCCGCCCGCGCTGTCCCCCATGACGACAAGCGGCAGATCAAACTGACCGGCAATCCAGGTCATCGCAGCACGGCAATCTTCCAGCGGAACAGGAAAGCGGAATTCCGGGGCAAGCCGATAGTCGGGGATGGCCACGATACAGCCCGTGGCCGCTGCAATCTGGCGGCAGACCGGTTCGTGATTGGCGGCGGTCCCGGTGACAAAGCCGCCGCCGTGAAGATAGACGATCACGCCACGCGGCGGGGTGTCCGGTGTCACGACACGCACAAGGATCGTGCCGTCGCCCACATCCACCTGATGGTCGCTGACCGCAAGCTCCGGGCAGGGGCCGGGGTTGCCCAGCATCGCATGGATCACCTCGCGCGCAGACTCTGGTGAAAGCGCGCTGAGCGGCGGCGCACCCGATGCCATGACCATGTCGACAAAGGCGGCAGCGTGAGGGCTGAGTGGCACGGCGCGACTCCTTTCAAATCTTGAAGGCGGCCAGTGTTCCGGCCCCTGCTGCATGATCGTTCATTTCTAGGAGAGCCGCGCCGAAGCCGACAAGGGCGCAGCGGCATCCTGACCTTTCCATTCCCGCCAAAGACCTTTGCGTCGCGTGCAATTTCTGACACCCCCGCCCGATGCTACGGTCTGCCCATGCTGCTCGCACTTGCACAGGCAAGGCACAGCGGCCGGCGGAACCTGCGGTGCATCCATGGGAGGGGGGAGTGCTTTTCGATGGGCGCAGGCAGCGGGGCTGTCGGAAAAAGACTAGAAACAGCGGGAGGAATTCTGATGCGGCTGAAATCTTCACTTATCATGGCGTCGATGGCGACGCTGCTTTCGGGGGCGGCCTTTGCGGAGGAAATGACCTTCGGATACATCCCGAACAACATGGCGTTTCCGTACAACGTGGCACTGGTTGACGGCTTCTCGAAGCGTGCCGCTGAAAAGGGCGTCAAGGTTGTGGTGCTCGACTCGCGGATGAGCATGGAAGCCCAAGCAAACCAGATCGACGATCTGCTGCTGCAAAAGGTCAATGCCATCGGCTTCATGCCGAACGATTCCGTGGCCGTGATGTCGCTGGTCGACAAGGTCGTCGAAGCAGGCGTGCCGATTGTGGCAACGGCTGTGTCTGTTGGTGATCCGGCTGCAAATCCGCTGGACTATGTCTATCCGGGCCTGAACGCGCTGGTTACCACCAACGACGTCGAAGCTGGCCGCGTTGCAGGTCGTCTTGCCGTCGATCTGCTGCCCAAGGACCGCAAGGTCAAGATCGGTGTCGTCGAAGGTGCGCCGGGCTTTGCCGTGGTGAAGCAGCGTCAGGACGGCTTTGAGGAAGTCCTGAAGGAAGCCGGGATCGACTATGAGATCGTGTCCTCGCAGCCGTCGGACTGGACGGCGGAATCTGGCGAAGCGATCTGCCAGAACATGCTGACCGCGACGCCGGACATTGACCTGATCCACAGCCACGCAGACCCGATGTCGGTTGGTTGTGCCCGTGCGCTGGACGCAGTCGGCTCCAAGGCATTCCTCGTGGACTCGGGCGGCGGTTCGTCGCTGGGCATGGCACTGGTCGCTGCGGGCGAGTCCGAAGGGTCGGCTTGCAATGCGCCGTTCCTGCTGGGTGAGTTGTCGTTCGACGTGCTCTACGAAGCCGTGACGGACCCCGCCAATGCCAAGAAGGGCCAGTACATCTCGCCCGAGATGGTTGCCGTGGTTCCGGGCAACACCAACGGCTGCGCACCCTGGTAAGTGTATCGGGGGTAAGCCAATCGGGGCGGCGCTGCGGTGCTGCCCCGGTTCAAGTCCTGCTGGATTGAAACGAAAAGGCCCGGTATCGCCCCGGGCCTTTTCTTTTGCGCTGAAACGGTGACGTCAGACCGTGGGTGACGTCAGACTGTGGGCAAGGCATGTGCCTCGGCGTCAAAGCCATAGACGGATTTGACCTCAAGATACTCTTCCAGCCCGAATACACCCATCGAGCGACCGATGCCGGACTGCTTGTAGCCACCCATGGGTGTATGGGAATTGGTGTTCGCACCGTTGAACGACACCCGGCCCGCCTTTAGGCGGCTGGCGAAATCGTAGCCGCGCTTGCGATCCTCGCTGAACACATAGCCTCCCAGTCCAAAGATGGAGTCATTCGCCATCTCAAGCGCCGCGTCTTCGGTGTCATAGGGCATCACGGCCAGCACCGGGCCAAAGATCTCGTCGCGGGCGATGGTCATGTCCGGGGTCACATCGGCAAAGACGGTAGGTTTGACGAAAAAGCCGCGGGTCATGCCGTCTGGCCGCCCGACCCCGCCCGTCACAACGCGGCCACCTTCGGTGATCCCCGTTTGGATATAGCGCTGCACGCTGTCGAACTGTGCCGCGTTCACAACCGGGCCAAGGGTGGTTTTCGGGTCCTGCGGATTGCCTGAGATGAACCTGTTCACCTCGTCCACCAGATAGGGCAGGACGGTTTCCATCTGGTCGCGATGCACCAGCATCCGGCTGGGGGCGTGGCAGGATTGGCCTGTGTTCGTGAAACACCGCTGGATGTTCCAGCGGGCCGCCTTTTCAAGGTTTGCATCGGTCAGCACGATGTTGGCCGATTTGCCCCCCAACTCCAGGCAGACACGCTTTACGCCTTTGGCAGCCGCCTCACCAACCTTGATGCCCGCGCCGGTTGATCCGGTGAAAGAGATCATGTCCACATCGGGATGGTGCGACAGCGCCTCGCCCACGACCCGGCCCTTGCCCACGACAAGGTTGAAAACGCCGGGCGGCACGCCGGCCGCCTCCATCACCTCGGCCAGCAGGATGCCGCTGACCGGCGAGGCGTCAGAGGGTTTCAGCACCATCGTGCAGCCCGCCGCTATCGCGTAGATCACCTTGATGACCGAGGTCTGGATCGGCCAGTTCCACGGCGAGATCAGCGCGCAAACCCCGATGGGTTCGCGCCGGATGATCGTATCGGCCAGTTTCGTTTCAAAGGCATATGTCTTGAGAAGATCACGCGCCACCCGCATGTGACCCGCCGGACCCGTGACCTGCGCCTTGAAACTGACCGGGATGCCCACCTCTTGCGCGATCAGGTGCGCAAACTGTTCGCTGCGCGCTTCATAGGCGGCGATGATGGCATCGATCAGGGCAATCCGTTCGGCTGCACTGGTCCGCGAATAGCTGGCAAACGCCCGTTTTGCCGCCGCAACGGCCAAATCGACCTCAGCCACGCCGCCGCCCGCAGCGATGGTTGCATAGGCGTCTTCGGTGGTCGGATCGAAAAGCTCCCGCGTGCCCGGGGTCGCGGGGGCCACCCATTTGCCAGCGATATAGAAGTGCCCGTAGTGCTGCATGTCCCGCTTTCCCGCATGTGCTGCCTTGGCCACGGACTATCGGCAAAGTTTGCGCCAAGGATAGCCTTGTGCCTGCCGCGCCGGACCAACCATAGAATGTTTACTTATATGGTCGGGGTCGGTCGACGATCTCTCCATGTCGCGGGCTGCAAAACTGAATTGCGTCGCCGTGCGCAATCGCGGCACAAGCGAGGCGCTTTCAAACCCGCCCGAGATTTGCACGCCCTGCAAATCTCTTTCGCGAAACCCAAGACAGGTTCGATGCTGCGATCTGGTCAGGCGCGCTATACGTTTGCGACAGAAATTGACGGAAATCGAACGCTGCCAGACAGAACGGGAATTGGCCCATGACCGCGCCCATGAACGCATACGACTACATCATCGTCGGTGCTGGCTCTGCCGGATGCCCGGTTGCGCGTGCCCTTTCGGACGATCCGAAGAACAAGGTTCTGCTGCTTGAGGCAGGCCCGCACGCGGACCGCTTCTGGGTGAACACGCCGGCGGGGATGGCAAAGCTTTACTTTCACAAGGCCCTGAACTGGAACTATCACACAGAGCCGATGCCCAAACTGAAGGACCGCCAGATGTACTGGCCGCGCGGCAAGACACTTGGCGGCTCCAGCGCGATCAACGGGATGATCTTCATCCGCGGCCATCAGGCGGATTTTGACGGATGGCGCGATCTGGGCAATCCCGGCTGGGGCTATGAGGATGTGCTGCCCCATTTCAAGGCGATGGAGACGTTCGAGCGTGGCGGCAACGCGTGGCGCGGGGATGCGGGGCCGCTGACGGTCAGCGATCCGGTGGTCAAATCGGCCAGCAGTTACGACTTCATCAGCGCCGCCGCCAATCTGGGCCACGCCCGCGTTGCGGATATGAACGCCGAAACCCATGACGGTGTGGGCTTCATGCAGCACACGATCAAGGGCGGGCGGCGGCAATCCACCTACGTGGCTTTCATCAAGCCGATCCTGAACCGCCCGAACCTGACCGTGATGACGGGCGCGCATGTGCAGCGCGTGCTGTTTGACGGGCGGGTTGCGGTTGGCGTGGAAATCCTGCGCGATGGTAGGCTGGAAAAGATTACGGCGGCACGCGAGGTGATCCTGTCCGGCGGGGCGATCAACACGCCGCAACTGCTGATGCTGTCCGGTGTTGGGCCGGGGGCGGAATTGCAGCGCCACGGCATTGAAATCGTGCATGAAAGCGCCGGGGTCGGTCAGAACCTGCAAGACCATTTCTATATTCACACCGGATGGCGGGCGACGCCGGACAGTTCCTACAACGCCAACATCGCGGGCCTGCGAAAATACTGGGAAGGCTTCAAGTATCTGATGACACGGCGGGGCTATCTGGCACTTGGGTCGTCACAGGTGGCGGCCTTTGTCAAAAGCAGCCCCGATGAGGACCGTGCCGATCTTCAAATCAGCTTCCGCCCGATGACATTCGCGTATTTCCCCAACGGCACCGTTGCGGTTGAAAAGCAGCCGGGGATGGGGGTTTCGGTCTACCAACTTCGCCCGCGCACGATGGGGACCGTAACCCTGCGGTCAAACAAGGCGGCAGACAAGGCCGTCTGCGCGCCGCATTTCCTGACCGATCCCTCTGACATCGGCGCCATGATCAGCGGCATCAAGCAAATCCGCCAGATCATGACAACGCAGCCGATTGCGTCGCGGGTCGTTGCCGAAGAGGTGCCCGGACCCAATGTGCGCACGGATGACGATATCCTGCGCTTCATGGTCGAAACCGGAAACTCGGCGCACCATCAGGGCGGCACCTGCCGGATGGGCAGCGATCCGGCAGCCGTGGTTGATGCACGGTTGCGTGTGCGCGGGGTGGAACGGTTGCGCGTGGTGGACGCATCGGTGATGCCGAACCTGACATCTGGCAACACCAACGCGCCGACGATCATGATCGGGGTCAAGGGCGGCGCGATGATCCGGGAAGACGCTGTGCCGCGTCGCGCTGTTTAAGCTCGGGCCGGTTGTCATGCTGCCTGTGGAAAAGGGGCAGGGGTGTCCCCGCCCCAACCGCGCTGTCAGACCAGAAGCAAGGTCTTGATTGCCTTGCGTTCATCCATGGATTTGTAGCCGTGTGCCACATCGGCAAGCGGGATTTGCTGGTCAAACACCTTGCCGGGGTTGATCTTGCGCGACAGCACAAGGTCAAGCAGATGCGGCATGAAGCGGCGCACCGGGGCCGGGCCGCCCATCATCCCGGTTTGTGAAAAGAACAGCGTCTGTCCATCAAACGTGACCCCATGCGGCACCCCGACATAGCCGATCATTGATCCGGGGCGGGCCACCTGAAGTGCCTGAGTCATTGATTCCTGTGTGCCGACACATTCCAGCACGGCATCCGCACCGATGCGCTTGGTCAGATCCTTGATCCGTGCAACGCCTGCCTCGGCCCGTTCCGAAACAATGTCTGTCGCGCCATACTCCAGCGCCAGATCCTGACGGGTTTTGTGGCGGCTCATGATGATGATGCGCGCGGCCCCCATCTGCTTGGCAGCCAGCACACCCATCAGGCCAACAGCACCATCCCCCACGACGACAACGGTTGACCCCGGCTGCACGCGCGCGGCATCCGCAGCATACCAGCCAGTGCCCAGCACGTCCGATACCGCCAGCAGGCTGGGGATCAGGTCATCCGAAGGCATCTCTGGCGTGGCAACCAAGGTGCCGTCCGCAAGGGGAACGCGGGCGTAGCTGGCCTGTGCCCCTGACATGAATTCGCGCTGCTCGCACGAGGATTGGAAGCCATGCTTGCAGTGCGGGCAGGTGTTGTCGGAAATGCAGAATGATCCCACGACGAATTGGCCCGGTTTCACGCTGCGCACATCTGCACCCACCTCGACCACCACGCCGCAGTATTCGTGGCCCATGTTCATCGGGCCGTCCATGCCTTGCAGACCGCGATACGGCCACAGGTCAGACCCGCAGATACAGGTGGCCGACAGCTTGATGATCGCGTCAGTCGGTTTCAGGATTTTCGGCGCAGCGACCTGTTCGTATCGAACGTCGCCGGGACCGTGAAGGACGGTGGCAAACATAGGGTGTTCCTTTCAAAATGCGTTTTGGTTGGACGTCAGCCGATGAAATCAGCGTCGGTCACATGGTCCATCCATTCGACTGTCTTGCCGTCCTTGACCTCTTGAATGGCGATGTGTGTCATGCCCGTCTGGTGTCCGGCACCGTGCCAGTGCTTTTCGCCGGGCGCGATGCAGACGACATCTCCGGGACGGATGTCCTGCACCGGACCGCCCAGCAGTTGCACGCGCCCAAGACCGGACGTCACGATCAGCGTCTGGCCCGCCGGGTGAGTATGCCACGCTGTCCGCGCGCCGGGTTCAAAGGTGACAAGCGCCCCCTGCACCCGATCTGCATCTGCGGGATTGAACAACGTGTCGATGCGCACGCTGCCGGTGAACCACTCTGGCGGCCCGCTGCGGGATGGCATGTGGCCGGCGCGAAGGATCTGCATTCTGTGCCCTTTCTGGGTTCAGGACAGGATGGTGATCTGAAGCGGAAACGTGCCCTTTTTCAAAAGCGGGGCAGGACCACCATCCAGCTTGCCCAGCCGGATCAGGCCGGGATAATTGCCGTAACTGCCGTGATACAACGCAAGGTTGCCCCACGGCGCAAAATAGCAGATGTCACCAACTGACGGGTTTTCGATTGCGGTGGCACCAGCTTGGGTCAGTTTCTCGGGTAGATAGACAATCTTTTCGTTGGTCCCGTAATCCTCGATCTTGAGGTCGAGCGGCAGCAGGCGCAGAAAGTCCCGCGCTGTCGGATTGTCCTGCAGGGTTGCGGTAAAGGACTGGTCAGCAAAGCTGAACTGTATCTTTTGCGGCATGGAGGTTTCCCTATCAGTGTCAGGTGTCTGGCCTGCGGCCCTGCGTGACAGAAGCGGCATCGCCATGGCCGCTGTCACAAAGGCGCGTCTGTTCAAAAGCTTTGGCATGCTCACCACTTTGTTCGCGAGAAAGGATCGGCGATCCTTGGCCCGGCAAGGACGATCCGGCGTTCCATCCGACCTGCGTCGGGGGCGGTCTTGACCGGCGTCGTCATGGGTCTGGTGCCTTTTCTGCCAAGGTCGTCTTCGCACGATGGTTGTGTGAGATCAGTTTAGCACCCCCCGCTTCTGTTCATTAGCCCGTGCAATCCGCTTGATCTTATCGTCTGGGCGCATAAATAAACGACGTATCGGCAGAGGCTCCACTCAGGCCACACAGAGACGCGGTGCAGAAGCAAGACTTCAACGACTACCTTTGGTTGCTTGCACTTGCGCGAGAGCGCAGTTTCACGCGGGCGGCGGCGCAATTGGGTGTCGCGCAATCCACCCTCAGCCATACGATCAAGCGTCTTGAGGCGCGGATGGGTCTGCGGCTGGTGGCACGCACCACCCGCAGCGTTGCGTTGACGGATGAAGGCGCGCGTCTGGTCGCAGCCCTTGCCCCAAGGATCGAGGCGATTGACGCTGACATCAACGCGCTGATGGCCGCGAAAGACATGCCTTCCGGCACGGTGCGCATCACATTGTCAGATCATGCCCTGACAACCGTCGTCTGGCCAAAGCTTGGCCCCGTGCTGAAACAATACCCCGACATCGGGATCGAGCTTTTCTCGGACAATGGCCTGCGCAACATCGTCGAGGGCGGGTTTGATGCGGGCGTCCGGCTGGGCGACAGTCTTGAAAAGGATATGATTGCGCTGCGTGTCAGCCCGGATTGGCGGCTGGTTGCGGTCGCCTCGCCGGGCTATTTCCGGGATCGTTCCAAGCCGGTCGTTCCGCGTGATCTTTTGGGCCACAACTGCATCAATACCCGCCATTCCATGACCAGCGGCCTGTATGCGTGGGAATTTGCCAAAAACGGCGAAGAGGTTCGTGTGCGTGTTGATGGCCAACTGACGTTGAACGCGTCCTTGCCAACCATCGCGGCCGCCTTGGACGGCCATGGCATTGCCTACATGCCCGAGGATATGGTGTCAGGGCACATTGCCGCAGGCCGACTTCAGCAAGTGCTGGATGACTGGTGCCCCAGCTTTCCCGGATATTTCCTGTTCTACCCAAGCCGGCGCCAGAACTCTGCTGCGTTCACGGTCGTCGCCAACGCCTTGCGCCATCGCTGAGGCAAAAGCCTTTTGCGTCTGATGGGAAGGTGTTTTCCGGCAAAGTGCATATCGGTGCCGGGGCAGGGCTTTTACAACCGTCCTCAGGAGAGGGGACGTTCTGGCGACCGTTACCGCAGCTTGCCATCTTGGCTTTCCATGCGCCAACACGCCGAGCCCGCCATCATGACCGCAGAAAATCAACGCCCCGCGATGGGCGAATACGCCTGTTCAGGCAGGGAAAGGAACACCAGATGGCGCAGCTTTCAGGCAAGAATGTCTTGATCACCGGGGCCTTGGGGTCAATCGGGCGGGCGCTGGTCGCACGCTATGCCGAAGAGGGCGCGACTGTGATCGCGCTTGACCTGCCCACAGTTCCTGACGCGCAAAAGACCCTTGATGGCATCGCTCCGGGGATCCGGTTTGTCGGCTGCGACCTTGGCAATCTGGCAGAGCTTGAGTCCACGGCAACCGCGCTGGCCGATGAGGTGGGCGGGATCGACGTGCTGGTGAACAACGCCGCCTTGGTGATCTTCAAGCAGCATGACGAATTCAGTTTGCAGGAATACGAAGACCAGATGCGCGTCAACTCGACCGCCGTTTTCGTGCTGTCGCGCATCTGCGCCAAGCACATGAAAGCCAAGAAATACGGCAAGATCGTCAACATCACCTCTTTGACGCTGACCGGACGCTGGGCAGGCTATGTGCCCTACATTGCCTCAAAAGGGGCGATGTATGGCCTGATCAAGGGTCTGGCGCGGGAATTGGGCGACTGGCTGATCAACGTCAACGGCATCTCGCCCGGTGCTGTGGTGTCCGAGGCCGAGTTTCGGGATCGCGGCGACAAACGCGAAGAATATCACCAGTGGGTGCTGACCAACCAAAGCATGAAACGCCGGATCGAGACGGTGGATATTGCCAATCTGGCGGTGTTCCTGTCGACGTCACAGTCCGACATGATCACAGGACAGAACATCCAGGTCGATGGCGGCATGTAACGCCAGACCGGGGGAGGGCACCATGCGCAACCACATTGCCACGCGTCTGATCGACGATTTCATCTTTCTGGAAGGTCCGAAGTGGCGGGACGGCTCCTTGTGGGTGTCAGACGTCTTTGACCACAAGGTGTATCGTGTCGGCCTCGACGGATCGCGTGAGGTGGTGGCGCATGTTCCTCACCGCCCGTCGGGGCTGGGGTTTCTGCCGGACGGCACGCCGATTGTCGTGTCGTCCAAGGACTTCCGGCTTTACCGGATCGCTGATGGCCAGATCATCGAATACGCAGACCTGACCGCCCATGCGACCGGGCATGTGAACGACTTTGCTGTCGATGCCGCCGGGCGCATTTATGTTGGCAATTTCGGCTATGACTATGACGCGGGCGAGCCGCGCAAGACCACCAACATCCATCGCGTCGATCCCGACGGCAGCATCGGTATCGCGGCGTCGGATGTGGATTTTCCCAACGGCATGGTGATCATCAATCAAGGCCGAACCTTGGTGGTGGCCGAAACATGGGCGGGTCGGTTGACGGCCTTTGACCTTTCGCCTGACGGGGTTCTGTCCAACCGTCGCCTCTTTGCCGATCTGGGCGAGCGCCAGCCTGACGGCATTTGCGCCGATGCCCAAGGGGCAATCTGGACGGGCTGTTTCAACACGGGTGAGTTTTTGCGCGTGCTGGAGGGGGGCGACATCACCGACCGCGTCCAGTTTGACGGCAGCGGCGTGTCCTGCGTGATCGGCGGGGCGGACGGGCATACCCTGTTCATGACCGTCTACTGCGGTCCGGTTCCCGACCTTGTGGCGGGCAAACGCAAGGCTGCCGTCTTTACCCTGCCCGTTGCGGTCGGGGTAGCCTGAGTTGGGCAGCCTGATTTGAACGGCTGATGCAAAGATAACTGCCGTTTTGTGATGATACCCGCCGCCCCGCGTTCTGCGATAGGACAGGCGGAACAAGGGAGACCCATATGCATCTCAGCTTTGCCGATGCGCGCCAATTGGCGATTGATGTGCTGCAAAGCCACGGCATGCCGGCGGATCACGCAGGCATTGTGGCTGACCATCTGGTCGATGCCGCAGGCGCGGGTCACGCCTTTGCAGGCCTGCCGCGCGTGATGGCCTTGGTGCAGCACATGGCGGACCACCCGCCCGGCCAGCCGATCACCATCACCGAACGAACTGCCAATTCCGCGGTGATCAACGGGGGAGGCAACAACGGCTATGTCACGTCGCTGATTGGAATCGACAAGGCGATCGAACTTGCGCGCAAATCGGGTGTCGGCGTCGTCGGCATCAAGGAAACTTGGTTCAGCGGGCGGTTGGCCTATTACGTGGAACGCGCCGCGCGTGCGGGGTTCGTGGCGTTGCACACCGCCAGCACGCAGGCCCGCGTCGCCCCGGCGGGTGGGATCGACCGGGTGTTCGGGACCAATCCCGTCGCTTTTGCCTTTCCCTGTGACCCCGACCCTTTGGTGAT
Organism: Rhodobacteraceae bacterium PARR1; assembly: GCA_002256185.1. Lineage (GTDB taxonomy): Bacteria > Pseudomonadota > Alphaproteobacteria > Rhodobacterales > Rhodobacteraceae > Paragemmobacter. The sequence goes on from NKIT01000011.1 coordinate 34,720, forward strand.
CGACTTCGGCACCGGCATGACCACCTGGGGCAACGTGCTGTTGCGTCAGAAGTTGGGCCAACCGCTGGACGAAGGCTCTGCCGTGGATGCGATGGGCAATCCGACGCTTGATCCTGCGGCGGCACTGACCGGCGCATTTCTGCCCTGGGGCGGGCATCGCGGCTACGGGCTGGCGCTGGTCGTGCAGGTGCTGGCGATCATGGCCGGCGGCAAGATGGTTGCCGAAGAGGTCACGGACAGCGGCTTTTTCTTTCTTGTGATCGACCCGAACCTTCTGGGGGCGGCGGATGACTTCCGCGCGCAGGTGGGGGCTTTGGTGGCCCATATCGAAAGCTCGCGTCCCGCACCGGGGACGGAAAAGGTCCGCGTTCCGGGCCGTGGCAGCCTTGCAAAACGCGCCAAGGCGCAGGCGGCGGGCACCATCGAGGTGGATCAGGCGGTTTACGATACACTTGTGGCCCTGCGCCACGGCCCAAAGAACTGAGGGAAAAGCCATGCGACTGAAAGACAAGGTGGCGATCATCACGGGTGGCGCGTCCGGTATCGGCAAGGCTGCGGCGGACCGCTTCGGGCAAGAGGGCGCAATTCTGGTGATAGCCGACATGAGCCCGGCCAACATCGAAGCCGCGCTGTCCGACCTGACCCCAAAGGGGTATCGCGCCATCGGGCAGGTGTGCGATGTGTCGGACCAGTCCCAGACGCAAGTGATGGCCGCCGAAGTTGTCCGGCAGTTGGGCCGCATCGACATTCTGGTGAACAACGCCGGCATCTCGCGCTATCGTCCGTTCGCCACGGCGACCAGCGAAGACTGGGATGCGGTTTTGAATGTCGACCTGAAGGGCGTTTTCTTCTGCTCTCAGGCCGTGGCCCCGCAGATGCGGGCACAGAAATACGGACGGATCGTCAACATCTCTTCCGCCCTTGGTACCGGGGCCGCCCCCCACGGAACGGCGGGATCGCCCGGCGGCAGCGCCGCCTATGCCTCGGCCAAGGCCGGGGTTGGCATGCTGACCAAGACGCTTGCGCGTGAATTGGGGCCGGATGGGGTGACGGTCAACTGCGTGGCACCGGGCACCTTCCTGACTGGGATTTCATCTTCGACCCGGACCCCCGAACAGGTCCAAGAGCATCTGGATTACCGCAAGAAAACGGTCGTTCTGGGCAGGATCGGCACGCTGGAAGAACTGGCCAACACCATCCTGTTCTTTGCGAGTGACGAGTCCAGCTATGTCACTGGCCACACGCTGCACGTCGATGGCGGCCGTTCCGACCGCATGTAAGCCAAAGGAAGAATGATGCTGTATTCCGTTTACTGTGAAGATGCCGCCAACACCCATGCGCTGCGGGAACAGCATCTGGTGGCACATCGCGCCTATCTGGATCTGTTTCGGGACAAGATATTCTTTTCCGGTCCCCTGCAATCGGATGACGCCGCAACCGCGCATGGCAGCCTGTTCATCCTGAACGTCGCAGACCGCGCCGAGGCCGAGGCCTATATCTACAATGAAGTGTTCTACAAGGCGGGCATCTTTGCCAAAGTCACCATCCGCCGCATGCGCAAGGGGCGCTACAATCCGGCCTTGATCGAAGGTCTGTGACGGTGCGGATCGGCTATCTTGGCCTTGGGGCGATGGGTGGGGCGCTGTCTGCGCATCTGGCCAAAGGGCATGACCTGACGGTGATGGATCGCAATCCGGCGGCGGTTGCCGCATTGGTGGACATGGGGGCAAAGGCTGCCAGCAGCGCCGCCGATCTGGCCCGCGCTTGCGACATCATCCTGCTTTGCCTGCCGCGCACATCAGACGTGCGAGAGGCACTGTTCGCGTCCGGAGGTTTGGCCGAGGGGCTTTCGCCCGGCAAGTTGGTGATTGACCAGACCAGCGGCAATCCGGGCCAGACGACCAAGATCGCGGCTGATCTGGCCAAACAGGGCGTGCAGATGATGGATGCCCCGGTCAGTGGCGGGATTCCGGCAGCTCTGGCAGGCCGGGTGACGATCATCGCCTCTGGCCCGGATGCGGCATGGTCGCGCGCCGAGCCGGTTCTTCGCGCGATGACCGACAAGGTGTTTCGCTGCAGCCCCCGTGTCGGCGATGGACAGGCGCTGAAACTGGTGAACAACGCCATCGGTGCGGGCTACCGCATGGCCACGCTGGAACTGGTCGCTTTGGGGCGCGCGGCGGGTCTTGGCCTTGCGCCGATGGTGGCCACCCTGAATGCGGGGCCTGCTGCGAACTTTACCAGCCGCAACATGCTGGCGGGGTTGGTCGACGGGCGGTCGACCACCAATTTCGCCCTGTCCTTGATGGTCAAGGATCTGAACGAAGCGCTTGCCTTGGGCGTCGCCACCGGATCGTCGATGCCCATGACCGCAGGCGCGCGCAGCCTGATGCAGATGGGCCTGCATTTGCTGGGCGCAGCGGCAAAGCTGGACGATGTGATCCCTTTGACGGAACGTCTGGCGGGTGTCTCATTGACCGGGGATCAGACGACGGCAAGCAAGCCGCTTTTGGCGCAGATCGAACTTGCCACCGTGGTCTGCAACCTGATCGCCGTCAGCGAATGTCTGGCGATGGGCCGCAGATTTGGCCTGTCAGGTGAAGAAATGGCCCGCATCCTGGCGGTCGGGTCCGCATGGAGCGCGGTGTCCGACGACATCCTTCCCGCGATGGCCAAAGGCAGTCGGCCTGCTTTGCGGTGGTCGTTGAAAGATGCCGAAAAGGCGTTGTCGGCCTTGTCCCTGCACGCCGCAAACCTTGGTCTGCCGCTGGTGCTGCCGCAAATGGCGCTTGCCTATGTGCAGGATGCGCGCACCTGGCTTGGGGGCAAAGCCAATCTGGGCCAGATCACCTTTGGGTATGATCAAGTCTGATCCAGATCGGGCTATCAAGCACTGGGCAGTCAAACCGCCCCGGGATACACGGCATCGCCATAGGCGGCGCGCACATCGGCAAGGATCTTGCCTGTCGGTGGCGCATAGGTCAGGCGCTTGCTGGTGAACATACCGGTCATCTGCCGCATCTGGACCGCCATTTCACCCGTTTTGACCAATGCGGTGATGCCGTTCAGCACCGGCGCGCCGTCGACGTTGGTCAGACCTGCCTCGATCAACACGGCCATCAGGCTGCCACCGGCGGGGATCAGAACTTCGGCCCCCTTGTCCAGCGCCCGCCGTGCCGTGACGGTGAACTGCTGCACGATTTGCCCGGCAACCTCTGGATCGGACAGGGCAATGTCGAACACGCCGGGGCGTTCCACCGTCATCATTTCGACCGATGTCATCCGACCCTCCAACCCTTGCAGGCGGATGCCCTCGATCACGCGGCGGTTGAACTTGGGGTTCACGTTGATCAAGGAAAACGACGGACCCATCAGGCAGGCCATCTGCACGGCGCTTTCGGACAATCCCAGAACGGGAATGTTCAGAAGCTCGCGCAATTCGTGCAGTCCCGGCTGAAAGATGTTGCCCAGCAAGACGGCATCATAGCCTTCGCGCTCTGCGCGCAAGCCGTTTTCCAGTACTTCGGTCGTGTCCTGAAATTCCAGATAGCGGTATTGGTCTGCCACGGCGCGGTGGGGGGCAAGGCCAAAGACATCAATCGTTGTGCCCGGAGCGGCTGCATTTGCAATCAGGCGTTGCAAGACCTGCCCATATGTTCCGGTCTTTGACCCGCGCGACATGCCGAGTGTCTGGTAGAACAGGCGCATGGTCGCCCCCCAAGCTGTTTTCCTGCAACGTCTGTCCGGCACAATGCCCTGAGAGGTCAAGCAATACTGCGCTGTGATCTTTGCAGTTCGCGGCAAATAGCTTCGCTTCCTTTCGGGTATCGTATTGCCGGACCCCGCCTTAATTTTGGTCAGTGCTGACACGGTCGGGGAAAGAAGCATCATGAACGAAATCAGTCTTGCCACACGGTCAGATGCGCAGCACGTCATTCACTGGCTTTCGACCTTTGACGCGGCCCTGAACGCCGGGAATGAAGCGGCGTTGCGGCGTATCCTGTGGTCGGAAGTTCATTGGCGTGACCTGATGGCCTTCACATGGACGATCACGCCCCATGACAGCCCCGAGGCTGCGGTAAGCGGCCTGCTTTCCGCACAGCCCGCCATTCAGGCGCGCAATTTCCGGCTGGCTGAACATCGCACCGCCCCCCGTCGCGTGATGCGGCATGGCGTGGCGTCAATCGAGGCGTTCTTTTCATTTGAGACGGCCACAGCCCGTTGCAGCGGCACGTTGCGACTGGTGGCCGATGCGCCGGACAAGGCATGGGTGATCGCCACCACGCTGGACGAGTTGAAAGGCCATGAAGAGCCGATCAACATGCGCCGCCCGGCAGGTTCGGCCTATTCGCGCAACTTTGGTGGCGACAACTGGACGGACATTCGGGCCAGGAAAGCGGCCTTTGCCGACCGCGAACCGGCTGTGCTGATCGTCGGTGCCGGTCAGGCCGGGCTGGCCATCGCCGCGCGGTTGGGTCTTTTGGGTGTGGATACGCTGATCGTAGACCGCGACGCGCGGGTCGGCGATGTCTGGCGCAACCGCTATCACAGCCTTGCCCTGCACAATCAGGTCAAGCTGAACCATATGCCTTACCTTCCATGGCCGCCGAACTGGCCAAAGTATCTGCCCAAGGACATGATCGCCGGCTGGCTGGAAACCTATGCCTGGGCCATGGAATGCAACATCTGGAACAGCACCGCGTTTCTGGGGGCCGATTATGACGATGCCAAGGGCGAATGGGCCGTCCGGGTGCGCCGCGCCGATGGAACCCGGCGCGTGTTGCGCCCGCGCCATCTGGTCATGGCAAACGGGATCGCCGGAAAGCCGCTGAAAGCGAAGCTGCCGGGGCTGGACACCTTCCGTGGGCCGGTCCTGCACACCAGCGAATATGGCGAAGGTGCCAGATGGCGCGGCAAGAAGGTTCTGGTGGTGGGTGCCGGGACCAGTGGCCATGACGTGGCCCAAGACCTGCACGGTCACGGCGCGCATGTGAAGATGATCCAGCGCGGATCGACGACCGTGGCCAGCATAAAGGCGGCCGGTCTGGTCCATTCGGTCTATTATGAAGAGGACATCCCGCTGGAAGATGCCGATGGCATCGCCATCGCCAGCAGTTATCCCCTGTTGGTCAAAGGCTATCAGGCCGCGGTCAGAAAGATGAAGCAGATCGACAAAGACCTGCTCGATGGGTTGACGAAAGCGGGCTTCAAGCTCGACTTTGGCGAGGATGAAACCGGCCACCAGATGAAATTTCGCCGCCGCCATGGGGGCTATTATCTGGACTGCGGCTGTTCAGAGTTGATCGCAAACGGTGAGATTGGGCTGATACAGGACGCCGATACGGACCGTTATGTCGAAAACGGGCTTCTGATGAAGGATGGAACGGTGGAAGCGGCCGATCTGATCGTCACCGCAACAGGGTATCAAAGTCAGGAAACGGTTGTGCGCGAAATGCTGGGCGATGCCATCGCCGAAAAGGTGGGTCAGATCTGGGGCATCGCGCCGAACGGCGAGATTGCGAACATGTTCGTGGCGACCCCGCAACCGGGCCTGTGGTTCAGTGGCGGCGGCTTCGCGCATTGCCGGATCTATTCGCATTACATCGCGATGGGCATCAAGGCGCGCGAAATGGGACTGGTTTAGTCGATGCTGGATTTCACGGGCAAGGTCGCTTTGGTCACCGGTGCCGGTTCCGTTGGCGCGGGATGGGGCAATGGCAAGGCAACGGCGGTGCTTCTGGCCCGACAGGGTGCAAAGGTGTGTGGCGTCGATCTGAACGCCGAAGCCTTGGCGGCCACCACCGAAATCATGCAGGCCGAAGGCATGGCGGACCGCTGGCTGCCCCTGACCTGCAACATGACTGCAAGCGCCGAGGTTGAGGCCGTCGTTACCCAATGCGTCGCCCGCTTCGCACGGGTTGACGTGCTGGTGAACAATGTCGGCGGGTCTGCCCCCGGCGATCCGGTCTCGATGACAGAAGATGTCTGGCAGCAGCAGCTTGATTTCAACCTGACCACGGCATTTCTGGGCTGCAAATACGTGCTCCCGGTGATGGAAAGCCAGTTCGCAACTTCTGGCAAAGGTGGGGCCATCGTGAACATCGGCAGCGTTGGCGCCATGACATTCCAGTTGGATGGGCGCGTCAGTGCAGGTTATGCGGCGGCAAAAGCGGGTCTTGTTGCCTTTGGCCGATCCACCGCGATTGCCTATGTCCGCAAGGGAATCCGCGTGAATACGGTCATTCCGGGGTCCATGCATACCCCGTTGGTCGAACACCGTCTGGTCAGGCAACTCGGTGCAGAAGACGCGGCAAAACTGATCGCAGGGCGTCACGCTGCGGTGCCGATGGGACGGATGGGTGACGCCTGGGATGTGGCCAATGCCGTGGTCTATCTGGCCAGCGATGAGGCGGGTTACATCACCGCAACGCAACTGGTTGTCGATGGTGGCATGACCGCCGCCCGCAGTGCCTGAAGGAACACCCGCATGAGCCGACCTGTGATCATTTCCTGCGCCGTCACCGGGTCTGGCGATACGACGGGCACCAGCCCGCACGTGCCGGTGACACCAAGGCAGATTGCTGATGATGCGCTGGCCGCACATGCCGCCGGCGCGGCAGTCGTGCATATTCATGTGCGCCATCCGGAAACGGGCGCACCCAGCCGCGATATCACGCTCTATCGTGATGTGGTGAACCGCATCCGTGCCGCGCGCACAGAGGTGATCCTGAATCTGACCACCGGCATCGGGGGACGGTTCTCACCCGATGAGACTGACCCCAACCGCAACGCCAGCCCCGGCATGGCCAGGCCCGAAGATCGGATGAACCACGTTCTGGACCTGCGACCCGAGATTTGCAGTCTTGATGTGGCGACGATGAACTTTGGCAAGCATGCCTTCGTCAACACCCCCGACCACATCACCCGCATCGCCGAAGCTGTCCGCGCCGCAGGGGTGAAACCGGAGCTTGAGGTGTTCGATCTTGGCCACATTGCATTGGCCAAGTTCCTCTATGCCAAGGGACTGTTCGCTGATCCGCCCTATTTTCAGCTTTGCCTTGGCGTGCCATGGGGCGCGCCCGCCACGCCAGAGTCGATGCATGTGATGAAGTCCATGCTGCCCCCCAACGCGAACTGGAGCGCCTTTGGCGTCGGCGCGCAGCACTTTCCTGCCGTCGCCATGTCGGTGGTGAACGGTGGACACGTCCGCGTCGGGCTGGAGGACAGCCTTTACATGGCCAAGGGCGAACTCGCGACGGGCAACGCCCCCATGGTCGCGCGTGCTGCCCGCATCATCCGCGATATCGGTGCTGATGTCGCGACGCCCGCACAGGCCCGCGCCATCCTCGGGCTGACGTGATGCCGCGCCTTGGCATGCCGGAAAGCCTTTCCCCCGCCCAGACAGAGGTGGTGGCAGAGGTGGTGTCGGGCAAGCGCGGAAAAGTTCCCGCCCCGATGATGGCGTGGCTGCGCAACCCCGAACTTGCCCGGCGGGGGCAACGGTTGGGCGAACTCTTGCGCTTTGAGACGACGCTGGAGCCTGCGCTTTCAGAACTGGCCATCATCATTTGCGGGCGATACTGGACATCGCATCATGAATGGACGGCGCACAAGCGCATGGCGCTTGAGGCCGGGCTCGACCCTCGCACCATCGCAGACATAGCGTCGCGCAAGGCTGATCCCTATCTGCGCGATGACCGCGAGGATGTGGTGTTCCGGGTTTCAACCCTTTTGCTGGCCCAGACCAAGATCGACGCCACCCTCTATGATGAGGGCATCAGGGTGCTTGGCGAAACCGGTATGGTCGAACTGGTGGCGATCCTTGGCTATTACTGCATGGTCGCCCTGACGCTGAACGCCTTCGAGATTGGCCTTCCCGACAGTTTCGCCCCGGAACTGACCCAGCCATGACCGCGCGTTTGGCCCACCCGCCGATCCGGCCGGAGTGGCTGACTCTGGGCCGCGAAGAGGTGATCGACCCCGATCATCCCATTATCGACGCCCACCACCATTTGTTTGATCGTCCCGGTAACCGCTACCTCGCCGCTGATTACGCAACGGACTTGGCATCGGGTCATAACATTATCGCATCAGTGCTGGTTCAGGCGCGCGGGTTCTACCGCGCGTCGGGGCCTGAACCGCTGTATCCCGTGGGCGAGACGGACCATGCGGCACAGGTTGCGCAGCAGGCCGAACGGGACGGAGGGCCTGCCATGTGTGCCGCGATTGTCGGATATGCCGATCTGATGCTGGGTGACGCGGTGCGCCCGGTGCTGGAGGCGCATGTGGTGGCAGGTCAGGGCCGGTTTCGCGGGGTCCGCCACATACTGGCTTGGGACAGGGATACAGGTCTGGTGAACCCGGCTTATCCGACAACCGAGGACATGATGGACAGCCCGGCTTTTGCCGCCGGTCTTGCCGAACTGGAACGGTTGGGCCTGAGCTTTGATGCGTGGCTGCATTTTCACCAGATTCCGCGGCTGACGGCGCTTGCACGCCGCTTTCCCCGGCTTCCCATGGTCTTGAACCACTGTGGCGGGGTTCTTGGGGCCCGCGCCTATGACCGGGATCAGACTTTTGACCCTTGGCGCCGCGCCATCACTGACCTTGCCGCCTGCCCCAATGTGATGGTCAAGGTGGGCGGGCTTGGCATGGCGCTTTCGAACTTCGGCTTTGACCGGGGCGACCGTCCGCCCTCGTCGCAGCGGCTTGCCGCGACATGGGGCAAATGGGTTGATGCCTGCATCACGACGTTCGGCCCAACCCGCGTGATGTTTGAAAGCAACTTCCCGGTGGACAAGGCCAGCACCAGCTTTCGCACGCTGTGGAACGCCTTCAAGCGGTTGACGGCCGAATACGGTGCCGAAGATCGCCACGCCATGCTGTGCGGCACGGCGGCCCGATTTTACCGCATCCCACCCAGAATACCCGCGCGGACCAATGGAGCCTGACATGACCGATACCCCCACGATCCCCTATCCGCGCATCGGCCTGTTGATCGACGGAGAGTGGATTTACGACCGCCCCGTTTTGGCAAATGTCGAAAACCCCAGCACAGAGGCGATCCTTGGCACGGTGCCGCGGGCCAGCGCTGCCGATCTTGACGCCGCGCTGCAATCTTCGGCACGCGGATTTGAGGTGTGGCGCAAGACCTTGCCCTCGGCCCGGGCGGCCCTGATGCGGCGCGCGGCGGCGTTGGTGCGTGAACGGGCCGAAGCGATTGCCCCGATATTCGTGGCCGAATCCGGCCGGACCCTGACCGAGGTGCGCAACGAGATCGAGCGGTCGGCCACCTTCCTTGATTGGGATTCCGAAGAACTGAAGCGAAACTATGGCCGGATGATCCCCAGCGAAGGCCAGTTCCAGCAATATGTCGTGCGCGAACCCATCGGGCCGGTTGCCGCGTTCACACCGTGGAACGTGCCGATGAGCGCGCCGTCGCGCAAGATCAGCGCCTCACTTGCGACGGGATGTTCGATCATCCTGAAGCCGTCATCTGAAACCCCCGCGACGGCGTGCCTGTTTGCGCAATGCTTTCTTGATGCGGGTCTGCCGCGCGGCGTGCTGAACGTGGTCTTTGGCGAGTCTGACGAAGTCTCGCGCGCCTTGGTCCTGTCGCCGATCACGCGGTTGGTCACGCTGACCGGCTCTACCCATGTGGGCAAACATCTGTCGCGACTCGCGGTCGAAACGATGAAGCCGGTGTTGATGGAACTGGGCGGCCATGCACCGGTCCTGATCGACGATGGCATTGATCCGGTCGGGGTGGCCAAACTGGCGGCCAATTGGAAATTCCGCATGGCGGGGCAATTCTGTTCGGCGGCATCGCGGTTTCTGGTTCACAGAAATGTCTATTCGGCCTTTGTGGCGGCTCTGTCGCAAGAGGCCGACACATGGCCCGTGGGTGACGGGTTCACGCCCGGCGTCATGATGGGTGCCCTTGCCAACCGTCGGCGACTGGCGGCGATGGAGACCTTTGTCAAAGACGCAACGGATCGGGGCGCCCGCGTCACGGCGGGCGGCGGGCGGTTGGGCAACAGGGGATGGTTCTTCCAGCCGACGGTCCTTGCCGATGTGCCGCCCGACGCCCTGATCATGACGGATGAAACCTTTGGTCCGATTGCGCCCTGCATGGCGGTCGACTCGATGGATCAGGCGCTGGAAATCGGCAACAGCCTGCCGATGGGTCTGGCAGGCTTTGTCTTCACCAATGACATGGCGACGGCAGACCACCTGACCCGAGAGTTGCAGGCGGGCTCTGTCGCGATGAACTGCTTTACCAGCCCCGGTGCCGAAGCGCCTTTTGGTGGCTATCGTGACAGTGGCATTGGCCGCGAGGGCGGGCCGGAAATGCACCACAGCTACACCATCGCCAAGACGGTCGCAGAACGCCGCGTTCGCGTGTGACCACAGAGCAGACGCATTTTTGCGGGTAACGCCAAGATCATTCGCAGCGTGGGCGATGGTTGCCCCTTCCTTGTCCACCTATGGTCAGGGACGCCTTCCGGACCTGTAGGGGAGCTGGGTCAGCAGGACGGGTATAATCAAAAGCTATATCCGCCCTGCCCGCGGCAACGGTTCCCCCTCTGGCAAATGCCGAAAGTGTGGCAAGCGGGAAATGGCTGGGGACAGCCGGAATTGAACGACGTGAACCGCAACCTTCGGGTGCAAGGGGCGCGCACTACAGGGGGGAGCCTGATTGGGTCATGACTGACGCCGTTCCATTGATGCAGCTAAAGAACGTCCGCAAGACGTTCGGCACGCAGATTGTCGCCTTGCGCGGCGTTGACCTGAACATCACCCGAGGACGGGTTCACGGGCTTTTGGGGGCCAACGGGGCGGGGAAATCTACCCTGATCAAGATTCTGTCCGGCGCATACGCAGCCACAGGCGGCAGCGTGATCTGGAAGGGGTCCGAGGTGCGTTGGACCAGTCCAAAACAGGCCAATGACATGGGCGTTGCCACCATCCACCAGCACATCCCGCTCGTGCCGACGCTGTCGGTGATCGAGAATGTGTTCATGGGGGCCACGGGTTTCTGGCGCGTCAACGCCGCGATGCGCAAAGGGTTTGAAGGGCTGTGCGAACGGGTTGGCTATCGGTTGGACGCAGATGCCATCGTGTCCGACCTGTCCATCGGCGCGCGGCAGATGGTGGCGATCTTTCAGGCGCTTGCCACCGGCGCAGACCTGATCGTGATGGATGAACCCACCGCCTCTCTGGCCGCGGATGAGCGTGAGATCGTCTATGCGACGGTGCGCAAGCTGTCGCGTGGGGAAAACAAGGCGATCCTGTTCGTGTCGCATTTTCTGGATGAAATCATCGCGCTGACGGATGAGGTCACCGTCCTGCGCGATGGCGCAGCCGTGTTCCGCGCGGAAACGGCGGGACTGGACGAAGACAAGATTGCCGAAGCCATCGTCGGGAAGGAAATCGTTGCTTTGGAAAAGGCAACGCTGGAACGGTCACGCCATGTTGCAGACGGCGCGACGGATGTTCCTGTCCTGCAACTCAGGAATTTGGCATCGCCGGGCAATCTTGCACCCATCACGCTGGACCTGCGCCGGGGCGAAGTGCTGGGCGTGGCGGGTCTGCTGGGATCGGGACGCAGCGAGCTTTTGCACGCGATCTTTGGCGCAGACCGCTTTGCCAGCGGTGAGGTTCTTCTGAACGGAAAGCGGTTGAAAACCTCGACCAAGGCGTCTGTCGATGCGGGCTTGGCGCTGGTGCCGGAAGACCGTTTTGGCCAAGGTCTTGTCCCGGATTTTGAAATCTGGCGCAACACGTCCTTGCCAGCGCTAGAGAGTGTCAGCAGGTTTGGCTTCCTGTTGGACCAGAAGAAAGAGATTGCCCGCGGCGAAGAGGCCATCCGGCGGCTGGCCATCAAGGCCCCGGACAGTCAATCCATCGTCACCGACCTTAGCGGCGGCAACGCCCAGAAGGTGACGATCGCGAAGTGGCTGTTCAGCGATGTGAAGGTCTTTCTGCTGGATGAACCGACCGCCGGGATCGACATCGGGGCCAAGACGGAAATCCTGCAACTGGTGCGCAAACTGGCCGAAGACGGCAAGTCGGTGATCATCGTGTCGTCCGAGTTCGAAGAACTGATGGCCGCATGTGACCGGATCATCGTGATGCGCGACGGGCGCAAGGTCGCCGAAAAGGCCGCACATGAGACAAACGAACATGAATTGCTGCTGCTTGCCGGCGGCAAAGACAACAGCAACACCCAGATGACGCCGCAAGGCCAGACAATCGGAGCGTGAGCAAGCCATGGCCAGCACAGACCACACCCCCAAAGCATCCACTCCAGTCGGCGGCCTGTCCGCTGGCAAAGGCAAGGTCGACTGGCGGCGGGCCTTTGGCCTGCGGGAAATGGGCGTTTACTACGCGCTCATCCTGTTGGTCGTCTCCTTGGCTTTTCTGACGGCCTATCTGGGCAAGGCGAACTACCTCAGCGTTCAGAACCTGACCAACGTGCTTTATCAGACGTCACTGACGGCCATGATGGCCGCCGCGATGACGGTCATTCTGGTGACCGGGAATTTTGACCTGTCGGTCGCGTCGGTCGCGGCCTTGTCTGCGGCGGTCATGGTTGGCACGGTCGAAAGCCTTGGGATTCTGCCTGCGTTCGGCGCAGCAATGGGCGTGGCGATCCTGTGTGGCTTGCTGAACGGCAGCATCGTGATGTTCCTTGGGATCAACGCTTTCATCGTGACGCTTGGCACCCTGACCGCAATCCGCGGGCTTGTGCAGCTCTACACGGATGGCCGTTCCCTTCAGGTCAGCGACCTTGAAACCGTGGCCACATTGAAGGCATTCGAGGGCTACATCTTCGACATGGGGGTTCCGATGTTCGTGGCTGGTCTGGCGATGCTTGCGCTGGCCATTGTCAGCTTCGGCAAACACTTGCAGATACTGCCGCGCCATATCGGTCTGGTTCTGGGCGGTGTGGTGCTTGCCGGGCTGAGCTGGTCGAACGGCTTGACCTTTCCCCTGCGGATGCCGGTCGTGATTACCGCCGTGTTTGTCGGCATCGTTTGGTTCATCCTGTCTTTCACCACGGTCGGTCGCCGCGTCTATGCGGTGGGCGGTAACCCCGAAGCGGCCCGTCTATCCGGCGTCAACGTGGTGGCCTACCGTCTGGGGGCCTTTGTGCTGTGCAGTGCGACGGCGGGCTTTGCCGGCATCCTGTTCGGCTCGCGCCTGCGATCCATGACGCCCACGGCCTTGTCCGGCATGGAACTGACCGTGATTGCGTCGGCCATCTTGGGCGGCACATCGCTGTTCGGGGGGGCTGGCAGCGTGATCAAGACCGTCGCAGGCGCGCTGTTGCTGTTTTCGCTGACGAACGGCTTCAACATCCTGAACCTGGGCGCAAATTATCAGGGCCTGATCGAAGGGATCGTCGTGGTTGCTGCGGCTGCGATCTATACGGTGGGCAATGGCAAGGCCAAGTCCAAGACCAGTTGAACGTGACGGGATGCCGGCAGCGCCTTGCCCGGCATCCCGATCCTGCCGGATCAGTATTCCTTGAACAGCCGGACCAGAAAATCAATGAACGCCCGCGCCTTTGGCGACGTTTGCTTGCTGCCGGGATAGACTGCGAACAAGGCCGTATCCGCATCGGTCGAGCTGACATGATAGTCGGGAAACACGCTGACCAATTGCCCTGCAGTGATCGCGCCGCGCACCATCGACTCTTGCAGCATGACCAGACCCAGACCCGCAACAGCGCTGGTCATCAGAACCGCCGAGCTTTCGGACTCCAGATTGCCCGAGACGGATACGGCTTCGACTTTACCGTCTTTTGCAAAGCGCCAAGAGCTGTCATAGCTTTTCGCCCGGTAGACGATGCAGTTGTGCTTGCTCAGGTCTTGGGGGTGTTCCGGCATCCCATGGGTCTGGACATAGGCGGGACTGCAACACACCAATCTGCGGCCCGGACTCAGCCTGCGGGCAATCAGGCTTGAATCCTCAAGGCTGCCAAGCCAGACCGCCACATCAACCTCTTGGGTCACAAGGTCTTCCCGAAGGTCGGTCAACGTCACCTCCAGCTTGATGTTGGGGTTCTGCTTGAGAAACTCTGGCAAGGCCGGAACGATCACCTGATTTCCGACAGAATGGCGTAAATGCACGCGCAAAAGGCCTTTCACGTCCTTTTGGTATGACGCAACCTCGCGTTTGACAGAGTCGAACTGTTGCAACAGGGCGCGAATACGCTCGCAATACAGTTTTCCCGCCTCTGTCAGAGACATGGTTCGCGTGGTGCGGTGAAGCAGGTGAACCCCTAACCGCGCTTCAAGGCTGTTGACCTGACGCGCCACCGTGGCCACCGACACATTCAGTTCCAGAGATGCGGCTGAAAAGCTTCCACTTTCGACCACCTGCAAAAAGGCCCTGTTCGTCAGCATCTCATCCATGGTTTCGCCCCCTCCCAAGTCGTCGCGCTGCATCGCTTATTACCAGCAAAATCTGCAAAAATGCAAGCTGGTTGGACTCTGGTCCGTCTTTGCTGCCAGCCTGCCTGCGCAACGGTTCAACGCCATGCGGGTTGGCGGGTTTTTCGGCTGCAATGACAGGGATGCAGTCACCTCAGGCCGGGATTTCCGCCTGATCTGCGCTGCGGATGCGGCATGACCGGCCCCTTGCGGCAGGCATTCTTGGCTGTCGCGCAAATGGTCAGGCGCACTGCGTGTATCAGGCCCCTTTGGGCCAACGCTGGTGCAGTTCGTCGATCACAACGGCATGCGCGTGACGCGTCCCATGTTCCGCCAGATGCGGATGACCGGGGGGAAGATCGGGATGGTCGTGCCGCATCTCGGGATGGTCAAGCGCAGGCCACAGCCGCAGGACGGCGACAAGGCCAGCCGCACCAATGACCGTCAGCGTCATTGCCGCCGCCGACAGCCCGGCCTCCGCCCCGATCCAGCCCGCAACCGGATAGGTCACCAGCCAACAGGCATGCGACAGCGCGAACTGCGCCGCAAAGACCGCCCCCCGATCCGCAGCGCGGGCAGAGCGGTCGATGATCCTGCCAATGGGGGTCTGGGTCAGCGAAAAGCCAAAGCCGATCCCTGCCCAAAGCGCGATCAGCCCGGCCAAGCCGCCGATGAATGGCACCAGCGCTACGCCCGTGACCATCAAGGCCGCGCCCCCGATCATCACCGACCGATCCCCGAGGTGATCAAGGATGCGCGGCAGGACAAGCGCTGCGACCATCGACCCTGCGCCAAATCCGCCAAAGGCCAGCGCCACAGCCTCTTCGCCCAGACCAAGCCGTGCCTGAACCAGCACCACCGTGTTCACATAGACCATCGCCCCGGCGGCGGCGACAGAAGCCTCCATCACCATCAGCCCGCGCAGGCGGGGGGTGCGCGTGTCGATGCGGATGCCCTTTGTCACGTCGGTCCAGAAATGGCCGTCCTCGCGGTGCGCGCGATCCGGCAGACGGGTCGTCACCACCAAAAGGGCAGAGGCCGCAAATCCGATCACCGTGCCTGCAAACAGGACGGGAAAGCTGACCACTGTCAGCAGCAGCGCCGCCAGCATGGGTGAGACGAGTTGTTCCAGATCCTCGGTCAGTCGCAGCAGCGACACGGCGTTGGTGTAGTCGTCCTCTTTCGTCAGCACATCCGGGATCACCGCCTGAAACGCCGGGGTGAACCCCGCCGAGGCAGCTTGAAGGAAAAAGATCAGGGCGTAGACCTGCCAGACTTCTGTCACGAAGGGCAGGCAGGCAATGACACCTGCGCGGACCAGATCCAGCGCCACCAGAAAGGCCCGCCGTGGCAACCGTTCGGCGATGGCCGCTGCCACCGGGGCCAGCGTGACATAGGCCACCATCTTGATGGCCAGCGCCGTGCCCAGCACTGCGCCCGCGTTTTCGCCCGCCAGTTGCCATGCCAAAAGCCCCAGCGCGACGGTGGCAAGACCTGTCCCCAACAGCGCCACAAGCTGTGCCGCAAACAGATGCCGAAAGGTCGGATCGCGCAGCGTGTTCAGCATCTTACAGCAACTTTGTCAGGGCTTTGATTTCTGCCAGATCATGGGCATCGCCGCCTGTGACGCAGTGGTCGATGTGGTCATGGATCAGTGCACGCTTCGCCTCGGCCAGGGCGCGTTCGACCGCATGCAGTTGCGTTGCCAGATCAAGGCAGGGCCGCCCCTCGTCAATCATGGCGATGACGCGATGCAGGTGCCCTTCGGCGCGCTTCAGCCGGGTGGCGATGGCGGGGTGACTTGAATGTGCATGGGGATGTGACATATCTACAGCCTATCTCCCCGGGGGGGATCAGGCAAGCAACAGGGGCGCTAATCCCCGCAGGATGGGCAGATGCAGACGCAGGGGCGTTCGGCTGGATGGGGCAGGCTTTGGGCGCTGTGCGCGGCCTTGGTCATGGCGCTTTCGCTGGCCTCTGCGCCCGGGATTGAGGCCGTCAAGCACGGTCCCGCCGCCATCTTGGCCGAGGCTGACCACCGCGCCTATCATGCCGAACAGGGCCACGGCCACGACATGCGCAGCGGCCACCACGATTCCGGTGACCATGACCATGTCAGCGCCGCGGTTCTTGTCCCGACCGGGGCAGAGGTGATCCAATCCCCGCCAGCGGTCCGGCTTTTGCCGGATGGCATGGTGGCAGATGGCACGATCCGCGACGGCCCCCGCCGCCCGCCGCGCGGCATGATGACCTGAACCGCCGTCCCGCATCCGCGGGCGATCCGACAGTTTCATCAACACGGACATCTACGAAATGACACGAAACCTTTGGGCGCATCTGCGCCCTGTGGTGCCATGGCCAGCCATAGCTGCGCTGTGCACCCTGTTTGCCGCCCTGCTGTTCGCGGGTGCGGCCCTTGCCCACAACGTCACCGAAGGGGATGCGGGCTATGTGCAAGAGGTGACGGGCTTTCGCCCCATCGCCTTTATCTACCTTGGCGCCAAGCACATGGTGACAGGCTATGACCACCTGCTGTTCCTTGCCGGGGTGATCTTCTTTCTCTACCGGGCCAAGGACATCGCCACTTATGTCAGCATCTTCGCCATCGGCCATTCGGTCACCATGATCGCGGGCGTCTGGTGGTCCATCTCGATCAACGCCTACATCATCGATGCGATCATCGCGTTTTCAGTGGTCTACAAGGCGCTGGATAATCTGGGCGCGTTCCGCCTGTGGTTCGGGGTGCAACCGAACACCAAGGCGGCAACGCTGATCTTCGGCCTGCTGCACGGCTTTGGTCTGGCCACGAAAATTCAGGACTACGACATCTCGGCAGAGGGTCTGCTGGGCAACCTCATCGCCTTCAACGTGGGGGTAGAGCTGGGCCAGTTGATGGCGCTGGCATTGATCCTGACGGTGATGACGCATTGGCGGGCGCGGCCTGCCTTTGCGCGGCAAGCCTACACCGCGAATGTCCTGATGATGGTGGCTGGCTTTGCCCTGATGGGCTTGCAGATCACCGGCTATTTCGTCGCCTGAAAGGAGGGCTGACCCATGACCAACCGTTTTGATATCTCGAAAGCGCCGCTCAG
>NKIT01000209.1 GCA_002256185.1 Rhodobacteraceae bacterium PARR1
GGGCCGGAAATGTTTGCCAACCTGCGCGCCTATTACGGCTTCATGTGGGGGCATCCGGGCAAGAAGCTTCTGTTCATGGGCTGCGAATTTGCCCAAGGCCGCGAATGGAACCACAATCAAAGCCTTGACTGGCACCTGCTGGACATTCCCGAACATCGCGGCGTGCAGTCATTGGTGCGCGATCTGAACCGTCTTTATCGCGACACGCCCGCGTTGCATCTGAATGATACCCGCCCCGAAGGCTTTCAATGGCTGGAGTCGAATGACGCGGCGGCCTCGGTCTATGCCTGGGTGCGCAAGGGTGGGGCGGATGATCCGATGGTGGTCTGCGTGGCGAACCTGACCCCGGTGGATCGGCGTGTGCGTCTGGGTTTCCCGGTGGCGGGCCGTTGGGAGGAACTGCTGAACACCGACTCTGCGGTCTATGGCGGCGGCAACCGTGGCAACATGGGCGGGGTGACCACCGAAAGCGTCGAATGGCACGGGCAGGCGCAGTCGGCGCTTGTCACGCTGCCGCCGCTGTCGGCAGTCTGGTTCAAGCAAGGGATTTAAGGGCCGGGTCAACCGGCAGTCAGGGAGGGGATCATGAAACCGAGACCGAACGCGCGCCTGTCGTCGCAGGCGATGGCCTTCGTGCTAGCCGGGGGGCGCGGCAGCCGTCTGAAGGAACTCACCGACCGCCGCGCCAAGCCTGCGGTCTATTTCGGCGGCAAGACGCGGATCATCGACTTCGCGCTGTCCAACGCGCTGAACTCCGGCATCCGCAAGATGGCGATTGCGACGCAATACAAGGCCCACAGCCTGATCCGGCATTGCCAGCGCGGCTGGAACTTCTTTCGTGCCGAACGGAACGAATATCTGGACATCCTGCCCGCATCGCAGCGCGTGGATGAGAACAAATGGTATCTCGGCACGGCTGATGCTGTGGCGCAGAACATCGACATCGTTGACAGCTACAACGTCAAATATGTGGTGATCCTTGCCGGGGATCATATCTACAAGATGGACTATGAGATCATGCTGCAACAGCATGTCTCCTCGGGTGCCGATGTCACCATCGGTTGTCTGACGGTCCCGCGGATGGAGGCCACGGCCATTGGAGTGATGCATGTCGACAAAGATATGCGCATCACATCCTTCCTTGAAAAGCCTGCCGATCCGCCGGGGATTCCGGGCGATCCTGATCACGCGCTGGCATCGATGGGCATCTATGTCTTTGACTGGGCGTTCTTGCGCGATCTGTTGCTGCGCGACATGGCGGACACCAATTCCAGCCATGATTTCGGCAATGACCTGATCCCCGACATCGTCAAGAACGGCAAGGCGATGGCGCATAAATTCGCCGATTCCTGCGTGACCAGCGGGCTGGAAGAAGTCGCCTATTGGCGCGACGTGGGCACGATTGACGCCTTCTGGCAGGCCAATATCGACCTGACCGATTTCGTGCCGAAACTGGACATCTACGACAATAGCTGGCCGATCTGGACCTATTCCGAGATCGTGCCGCCCGCCAAGTTCATCCATGACGAGGATGGGCGGCGCGGCATGGCGATTTCGTCCTTGGTGTCGGGAGATTGCATCGTGTCGGGGTCTGAAGTGCGCAATTCGCTCTTGTTCACCGGCGTGCGGACGCATTCCTATTCGTCCTTGGAATATGTCGTGGCCCTGCCGCGCGTGATCGTCAACCGCAAGGCGGAACTGGCCAAGTGCGTGATCGATTCCGGCGTGATCATCCCCGAAGGGCTGGTGGTCGGCCAAGACCCCGACGAGGACGCCAAGTGGTTCCGCCGCACCGAGACCGGGATTGTGCTGATCACGCAAGACATGCTTGACGCGCGGGCGCGGAAGCTGTCCTGAGGGCGTCGCTTCGGTTGACAGGCCGGGGAGGGTTTTCCACCCTCCCCGGACCCCTCCCGGAGGATATTTGAGCAGAGAAGACGGGGGTTAGGGCATGGAGATTCGCGGGCGCGTGTTGTCGGTGGCGTCGGAATGTGTGCCGCTGATCAAGACCGGGGGCCTTGCCGATGTGGTGGGGGCGCTGCCTGCGGCGCTGGCCGGTCAGGGCTGGCAGATGCGGGTGCTGATCCCGGCCTACCGCCGCCTGCGCGACCGTCTGGACGCGATGGATGAGGTGTGGCGCGAGCCGAACCTTTGGGGCGGTGAGGGTGTGGTTTATGCCGGGGTGATTGATGGCCTCGACATGCTGCTTCTGGATGCGCCGCATCTGTTTGACCGAGAAGGCGGGCCTTATTCCGGCCCCGGTGGCGACTGGTGGGACAATGCCCAGCGTTTCGCCGCGCTGTCTTGGGTGGCGGCGCGGATGGCGCGGGCGGGCTTTGACGGCTGGAAGCCGGATGTGCTGCATGCGCATGACTGGCAAGCGGGCTTTGCGCCCGCCTATCTGGCCTATCATGGATCGGGCGGGGTCGGGTCGGTTCTGACCATCCACAACATCGCCTTTCAGGGCTGGGCCCCCGCCGCGCAGATTGATGACCTGCGCCTGCCGCGCGAGGCGTTCCATCCCGGTGCCTTGGAGTATTTCGGGGGCCTCTGCAGCCTGAAGGCTGGCATGGTGACGGCCGACCGGATCACCACGGTGTCGCCCACTTATGCCGCCGAATTGCTGCGGCCGGAGTTCGGCATGGGGTTGGAGGGCGTGATCCGCGCGCGGGCGGCGGATGTGTCGGGCATTCTGAACGGGGTGGATATCGCCGTCTGGTCGCCTGAGGCGGAGCCTATGCCCTATTCTGCCAAGAAGATGACCGGCAAGGCGGCGGCGCGGGCTGCGCTGTGCGTGGAGTTTGGCGTGCAGGTTGCGGGGCCTTTGGCCATCGTGGTCAGCCGTTTGACCGATCAGAAGGGCATTGATCTGTTGCCACAGGTGGTGCCGGATTTCGTGGCGGCGGGCGGCGGGGTGATCATCCTAGGCTCCGGCGATCCGGCGTTGGAAGCGGCGATGCGGGGCCTTGAGGCGCGGTTTCCGGGGCGGGTTGCCGTGCGGATCGGCTATGATGAGGCGCTGAGCCATCGGCTGTTCTCCGGCGCCGATGCCGTGCTGGTGCCGTCGCGGTTTGAGCCCTGCGGTCTGACCCAGATGTATGGGCTGCGCTATGGCACCTTGCCCGTCGTGGCGGCGGTGGGCGGTTTGGCGGATACGGTGATCCATGCCTCACCCGCCGCATTGCGGGCCGGGGTGGCGACGGGGGTGACGTTCCATCCGACCGATGCTGTGGCCTTTGGGCAGGCGCTGCGGCAACTTTGCGCGCTGCATGCCGATGCCAAGACATGGGCACGCGTGCAGGCCAATGCCATGGCCGCCGATGTGGGTTGGCAGGCGAGTGCTGCCGCCTACGCCGCGCTTTATGACGGGTTGGTCCGGTGACGCCGCAACGCAGCCTGCTGCCGCCGCGTCTGGTGGGTCATTCGGTCAGCGCCGGGCGGCCTTGGCCACTCGGGGCCACCTATGACGGCGAGGGCGTGAACTTTGCTGTGTTCTCGGCCCATGCTGAGATGATCGAGCTGTGTCTGTTCTCTGCCGATGGGCGCAAGGAATTGGCGCGGATCGCGCTGCCGGAACGCGATGGCGATATCTGGCATGTGCATGTTGGCGGCTTGGTGCCCGGGGCGCTTTATGGCTACCGGGTGCATGGGCCTTACGCGCCCGAACAGGGGCATCGCTTCAACCCGCATAAGCTGTTGATTGACCCTTATGCGCGGGGGCTTGAGGGGCGGTTGAAATGGTCCGATGCACTGATGGGCTACAAGCCCGGCAGTGCGCGGGCGGACCTGTCCTATGACACCCGCGACAGCGCTTTTGCGGTGCCGAAATCGGTGGTGGTGGACACGACCTTTCAATGGGGCGACGACCGCCTGCCGCGCCGCGCCATGGCCGACACCGTGATCGCCGAGGCGCATGTCAAAGGCCTGACCATGCGCCATCCGGGGGTGGACAAAGGGTTGCGGGGGACGTTCCTTGGGCTGGCATCCGATGCGGTGATCGAGCATTTCCTGAAGCTGGGCGTGACGGCGGTGG
>NKIT01000210.1 GCA_002256185.1 Rhodobacteraceae bacterium PARR1
CCCCAGGAGGCGGCTTTTCGCAATGCGCTTGATCATCACCCGGTCGGACTGGTTGCCGCCCAGGACGTGGAAGGCTTGGGCGGCCTCGCCGACGTACAGCCGCACGTGGCCATTGAAGCCGGAGGACGCGCCCCGCCAGAAGACGAGGACGTCACCGAGGGCGGGCTTCTGCTTCGGAGTCCCAAATGCAAGCCAGTTGCGGGCACCGAGCGGGTTCATGGGCACATCCCAGCCGGCCTGCAGCGCCACATAGGCCATCCACAGCCCGCACCAGGCGGTCGCGTCGTTGCGGTAGATGCGGTCGAGCCCCGTAACCGTTGCCCAGGCCAGGATCGAGGGGTTGGAGCCTTCGCCTGGCTTCTCGATGGTCCCGTACGTCTTGAGCGCCTCGACAAGAATGCGAGGGCCCGGCTCGGCATCGAGCCAGGCGTATTGCTTCGGAAGATCCGTCATGGTTGCCTTTCATCAAGTGGAATGGTGGGGTTGCGCGACCAGGCGCGGATGAAGCGCAGCACGCCCTCGCAGATCAGCATGGCGGTGAGGCCGACGAGGAAGCCGATCGCGTGCTCGCTCGAGGCGTCACCGGCAAGCAGTGGGAAGTAGGCTTTCGCCGCCGCGTAGACGGGGGTCGTGAGATAACCCGCCGTCAGGCTTCCAATGACCACGGAGGAGATGGCAGCAAGCCAGCCGCCGCCAGCCAACAAGGCGCGAACCGTGCCGCCCGCCACGCCGGCAACCAGATGCGTCGCCTTGATCCCGAGCACAGCCTGCACTGGGTCCATGGGTCACCTCGTATAATGTCGTGGAATTGGAGAAAGGGCGCTCAGCGCGCCGGGTCAGGCTCCGGAGGGCCTGCCAGTTCGCGCAGCACGGCGGCGCGCTGGCGCAAGAGCAGCATCGAACGCTTGTGGCCGAGCATCTCGGCTGCGGCCTTCTCGGCTCGAGCCTCGCATTCGGCAGCGATTTCGAGGAGCATGTCGCGCTGGAACGCCGTCATCATGCGAGTTCCCCGAACAGCGTCCAGGTGTTCAGCGCCACCTTGCGGAGCCGAACAACCGCATATTGCCCGAGCGTCGCGGCGGTCCTGCCGGCGGGCTTGTTGACCGTGACACCCGCCTCGCCCGCCACCGACACCACGCCTGACCCCGTCTGCTCGAGGTCTATGGTGGACCCGATGGGAAAGGCGACGCTGGCGTTCAGCGGCACTGTGACGGTCACAGCTGAGGCGGAAGAGAACACCAGATGCGCATTGATGTCGGCAAGCCCCAGCGTCCGAGCTGCCGCCGCATCGTTCTGCACATTGGCGATGTTGATGCCGCCCTCGACCTCCACGACCTCGATGCCGAAGGACGTCCGGTCGGCTTCGAGGCCTGTGGATGTATCTGACGTCGAGAACCAGCACTCGAAGTAATCTCCCGCCGCCACCGGGATGGCGCCCGAGGACACCGAGATCGTCGTCGAGGTGGCAGCCGAGTTCTCATGGTGCAGCGCCGGGCTCCCGAGATAGGCCTCAGCCCCGTTCTTGCGGATGGCGAGGAAGTTGTCAGAGCCGGCTGTAATGGCGGACACGCGCACCGTGGCAGACACCTTGACCTTCTTGATGCCCAGCCCCGCGGGAATGGTCATCCGGGCGGGGTTGGTTACGATGTCATGGAAACCGTCGGTATCGTACTGCTCGGCGCCGAATGGTATGGCGATTCCAGCCGCATGGTTCTGGGCCGCCGTCGAGGCCGCCAGGTTGACGAGCGCCCCCATGAAGCGGGGGACGGCGGCAACCGCCACCAGGGCATTGGCGCTGGTGAACTCCAGGCCTGTCCCGTCGGGGTTCACGGTTACGAGCTTGCCGGCCTGGCCTCCATAGCTTGTGGGCACGTCGGAGAGACCGGTGAACGCTATCTGCGACACTGCAGCAGACAGGGAATTCGCGGTGTCATTGTAGCTGAAGCTGATGCCGGCATGGGTTCCGGCAGAAAGCGCTGCGGCGACAGCATCCTGGGCCAGCTCGTCGGAATATTGTGTGATCTCAACAGTCGCGCTGACCGCCTGGGTGTTAAAATCGTACAGGAAGGAAACTCCGGTATGGCTTCCTGCCAGCAGGAAATCCCTGACCGCCTCGAAGTAGGCCGCGCGACCGACCGCAAAATCCACCGTCGAGGTGACATCGCCGTTGACCGGGTCATAGGCGTAGGAGATGCCGGAGTGCGTTTCGTTGTCGAATACTGGTCCGACGGAACTCCGCGCCGCCGCATCGCCGTCAAACATCAGCTGGTAGACGACAATGCCACCGATCGTCTGGGTGAGCAGGAACTCAGCACCACTCGTGTGATCAGCGGAGATGTAATAAACATCGTTGCCATAGCGCACGACGTCATTCTTCATGTAGGCGGTGCCGGACACCCAGGTCCCCATGAACCGGAGCGCCGCTGCAGGAACGGCCAGGGGCCCATAGATGTCGCCATTGTCCATCGTGATGGTAAGGGCACTCCCCGAACTCGTGATGGCCTCGATCTGTGCAGGTTGCGCGGGGTTGGTCTCGACGGCGACAAGCCTTGTCGCCAGGCCATGGAAGTTTCCGTCGACTTCGGCCGCGGTCAGGTTGGCGCCCTTGCCCGGGCCCCAGGCACCCGGCGTTCGGTAAGTGATCGTCATCTTGTCCTCACAGGAATTGCAACTGGGGTCCGTTGACCCAAATGCGGGCGACCATCTGCGGGTTGCTGTAGCGCGTGGTGATCGTGACCGATTTCGAGAGGCTGGGGCCCGAGGCCCCCTCAAGGTAGTCGACCCGGAATGACACCTGGCCGCTCCCCGGCTCCCCGTACCAGTGGGCCGAGCAATTGATCACCATCTGCCGCGACGGGTCGGAAGACGCCGCGGCGTAGGCCAGCATGTTGTCGAGGTTGGCGTCGACATATTCCTCGCCACCCTGGTGGGTGTTGTCGCCCGACACCCAGTCAAGGAGGTTCAGCGTCTGGACGGAGCCCGGCCGGTAGGTGCTCGCCGAATCGCCGAAGCTCCAGCCGACGCTCCCGCCCAGCGCCGCGCCCCCCCAGGTGACGAAAGTCTTGGTATCGAGATCACGCCCACCATCGGCCGTCCAGATGTAGCGAAGCCGGATTCTGCCGCTCGACCAGTTGACGGCAACGATGCGCTGGAAGGGACCGATCTGGACTGCTGTCATGTCTCAGGCCGGGTTCGAGAAGTTCCACATGTAGATGCCGCTCATCCCCACCATCTCGAGGCTGTCGATCACCTCGACGTCGACCCAGATGTTCTGGTTGTCGGGATTGTAGACCCGAACCACATGGGTCCGGCGCCCCGTCTCGTCGAGGATGTGCATGTTTGAAGGCCCGCTTACGCCGCCCCCTCCATCCCAGGTATCATAGACGTTGGTGCGCTCGGCGAGCCCGAGGGGTCCGTTCCCCCATTCGATCACCGCATCGTTGTCTTCGGACGCCGTGACAGGCTGCACTGCCTGGTTCTTGAGGACTGAAACAGCACTTGCGGGGCGGACGAGGATTTCGATGCTCATTGGGAGGTTGCCTCCAGATCGATGGTCTTCGGCACCACGAGGGCGGAACAGTCGATCTCGTAGTCGGTGCGGAAAGGCCCGCCCTTCACCGGGCGGTAGTTGACGGTGATCCTGGTGGGATATTTTGTGAGCGCAGCATTGGTGTCCTGGGAATTGGAATAGACGTAGTGCTTCTGGACCGACGCAGGATTGGTGATGGCGGTCGAAAGGATGGTCGTGGCCGGCGTCATGTTGAACAGGTCGAGGCCATCATCATTGGGAACGATGCCGTCAAAGTTGCCGATGGTCAGCGCCGCATCCCCTGCCCCGTTGGTGAGCAGTACCTGCGTGGCGCCCAAATAAACCTGATAGCTATCGACATAGTCGGTCACGTACCCCGGCGTTCCCGGATCAAGTATGAGCGAACCACCATACCCCGGCGTGCAGCCGAGCGTCACCCGGCAGCCGGTCTCTCCGGAGGAGCCGTTGGCTAAGATCGTGTACGACTTGATCT
>NKIT01000211.1 GCA_002256185.1 Rhodobacteraceae bacterium PARR1
TGCCGGTGCTCTATCAGCGCGGCGGGTGTGACGGGCGGGCGCTGGGATTGGGGCAAGTGCGCTTTGGCAATGATCTTGAGCGCTATGCCCGGCTGATCGACGGTGCAGCGGCGCATCTGGCCGCTTTGCCGGGGGATGCTGTCTTGGGGGTGGCGCCGCATTCGTTGCGGGCGGTCTCGCCCGAGGGCTTGGCCTTTGCGGCCAGCCTGCGGCGAGACGCGCCGATCCACATTCATATCGCCGAACAAGCGGCTGAGGTGGAAGAGCTTATCGCCCATACCGGCGCGCGCCCGGTGGAGTGGCTTTTGGCCCATGCGGCGGTGGATGGCCGCTGGTGCCCGATCCATTGCACGCAGATGGCCGCTGCCGAGACCACCGCCTTGGCGCGGACGGGCGCGGTCGCGGGGCTGTGTCCGGTGACGGAAGCAAACCTTGGCGATGGCATTTTTGACGGGGTGCATTGGGCGCTCGCGGGTGGCCGCTTTGGCGTGGGGACCGACAGCAATGTGCAGATCACGTTGACGGGGGAGTTGCGGCTTTACGAATACTCGCAGCGCCTGCGCGACAAGGGGCGGGCGATGCTGGCGACAGAGACGCAATCCACGGGCCGGATGCTGTGGCAGGGCGCGGCGCAGGGTGGGGCACAGGCAGCGGGACGTGCGGCAGGGGCGATTGCACCGGGGCTTTGGGCGGACCTTGTGGCGCTGGATCATGGGGCCTTGGCGCTGGAGGGGCGTCAGGGAGATGAATTGCTGGATGCCGCGATTTTTGCGGCGGGTGAGGGGCTGGTGACGGACCTGTGGGCAGCCGGGCGACACATCGTGACGGGTGGTCGCCATATCGCACGTGATACCATCGCCGCCCGCTACCGCGCCGTGATGGCCGATCTGCGGGGGCGGTTGTGACGGCGAAGGGCTGGGAGGATATCCGGGCCGAGGTCTTGCGTCGCATCCGGGCGCGGGATTGGCCACCGGGGCAGGTGATCCCGGGCGAAGAGGCCTTGGCACAGGAATTCGGCGTCGCCCGCGCCACGGTCAACCGTGCGCTGACGGCGCTGGCCGAGGCCGGGTTCTTGGAACGCCGCCGCAAATCCGGCACGCGGGTCGCCGAAACCCCGGTGCGCCGCGCCACGCTGGACATCCCCATCCTGCGCCATGAGATCGAGGCGCAGGGGCGCGCCTATGCCTTTCGGCTGCTGGATCACCGCCTGATGGTGCCGCCCTTGGCGGTGACCACGCGGCTGGGCCTTCAGCCGGATCAGCCGATGCTCTGGCTGGAAACCGTGCATCTGGCGGATGGTCAACCCCATGCGCATGAGGCGCGCTGGCTGAACCCCGCGCTGTTGCCCGACCCTTTGCCGGATTTCGCGGCGGTGTCGGCCAATGAATGGCTGGTGCGGAACCTGGCCTTTACCGCCGGTGATCTGGCCTTTCTGGCCGAAGCGGCAGAGGGGCGGGTGGCAGAGGTGTTCGGGGTGGAGGCAGGGGCGGCGCTGTTGGTGATGGAGCGCACGACCTGGAGCGGGGATCAGCCCATCACCCTGCTGCGGCTGACCCATGCGCCGGGGCATCGGGTGCAGATGATGGTGTGACGTGGCGCTTGGGGCTGGCGCTGGGAGGGTTTTGCACCCTCCCAGACCCTCCCGCAGGATATTTGAGCAACGGGGAAGGGGCGCAGAGAAGAGGGGCAGACGCCTTTCAGGCGGTGGGCTGGTCCTTGAACTTGCCTGAAGCCAGACGCCTTTCAGGCGGCGGGCTGGTCCTTGAACTTGCCCGAAGCCAGACGCCTTTCAGGCGGCGGGCTGGTCCTTGAATTTGATCGAAGCCAGACGCCTTTCAGGCGGCGGGCTGGTCCTTGAATTTGATCGACTCGCCGCAGCCGCAGGCCTCGGCCACGTTGGGGTTGTTGAATTTGAAGCCGGATTCGAGAAGTGACGAGTGATAGTCGATCTCGGTCCCGAACAGGAACATCTGCGCCATCGGGGCGATCATCACCCGTGCGCCGTCTTGTTCCACCACCTCATCCATTGGGTTGACGGTGGCGGCGAAGTCCATGGTGTATTCCATGCCCGCGCAGCCGCCTTTCTTGACGCCGATCCGCAGACCCGCCGTGCCGTTCTGTGCCATCAGGCGCGCGATCTGGCGGGTGGCGGCGCTGGTCAAGGTGACTGCTTGTTTGCCGGGGATGCCGAACATGGGACTCTCCTACTTCTGGTCTTAACTTAGGACGGGAATGCAGGAATTCCAAGCGGTGGCAGCGCAGATAGCAGCGCAAGCGTCGCCAAAGCCGCCGCCATCGCCCAAGCGAAGGAGGCGAGCGTGCCGATGATGACATATTCGGACAGTTTCGCCTCTTCCTTCACCGTGCCAAAGCGCAGCACGGATTTTGCGGCGATCAGAAAGCCGATGCCTTCGGGCATGCCGCCAAGGATCATGCCGAAGATCAACCCACGCTCCAACAGCCCGATGACCCGCCCGCCCGAGGGCAGACCGTCCAGCCGGATGTGATCGGCCCAAGGTGCCATCAAGAGGCCAATGGCAAAGCCGCCCGCGCGGGTGGCGATCAACGTGCCCGCCGCCAGTGCCATCAGGCCGGGCAGGGCGGCGTGATCCGCCCACAGACCTTGCACCCACAGATCAGGCACCCACAGCGCCACGGCCAGCAGCGTGGCCCCATGCGCGGCCTGATCGGCGAGGAAAGCACCGAACCCGCCGCGGGTCCGCGTCTTGACCAGATCAATCGCCATATGCGCCACCGCCAGCGCCACCAGCGCCGGATGCGCAACGCCAGTGCAGGCCAGCGCGGTCAGAAACACGACCGAGCCATGCGCCAGCAGCAGCAGCGGTTTGCGCTTGCCATCGGCCATGGCGCGCGATTGCAGGGCGAAATCGGCCAGCGCATGGGCAAGGATCAGGGCGCAAAGCGTTTCAATCATCGGTGATGCCTGCCCCATCCCATGCCTCGAACGCGTGCAACGCCTGCGTCCAAGAGACGATCCCCGATCCATCCAGCCGCGCTTTCCACGCTTGGCGGGTGAGGCCCGTCGCCAGCGCGGCGGCATCCTGTGTGCGCGGCGCGGGGTTCAGCCAATCTGTCACGACCTGCGCCTGACCGCGGGTCCAGCGGGCGGCCTGCCAATCGGCCAAGGCGATCAGCCCGGCTGTCCAATCGGGCAGGGCGGTGCCACCGTCAATCGCCCAGACCCGCCCCCGCGCCAGATGGTCCAACCCCCGGCCTGAGCGCAGGAAGGCAATGCCAGAGGCATCGGACAGATCGAAAGTGCCGGGATGGTCGATGCGGCCCAGACCGATGCTGATGCGTGTGGGCAACCCGTCCACAGCCGCCAGCCCCGCCGCGATCCGCAGCGACAGGCGCAGCGCCAATCCGGGGCGCGGCAGTGACATCTGCCAGCCATCGCCGCGAAAGCGCGAAAAGCGCAGGGCTGTCAGCCACGGCTCATCCGCCACGGCGCGCAGGGTGGCCATGCTCCGCTCTACCCTGTCAGGCGAGGCGGTGGAGGCGATCAAATCTCCGGTCAGGACGGCGTGGGTCATGCGCAAGGATTGCGCCTTGCGTGGATCAAAAGCAAGGGAATTTCTTTGCAAATGGATCATGCAAGAGAAATCCCTTGCATGTCACATGAAGCCGAGTTCCAACCGCGCCTCATCCGACATCATCTCCATCCCCCAAGGCGGATCGAAGGTCATCTTGACGGCCACCGATTTCACGCCCGCCACGGGTTCCACCGCGTCTTGCACCCAGCCGGGCATTTCGCCCGCCACCGGACAGCCCGGCGCTGTCAGCGTCATCATGATGCCCACGTCATTTTCTTCGGTGATCTCAATCGTGTAGACGAGGCCGAGGTCAAAGATGTTCACCGGAATTTCGGGGTCAAAGACCGTGCGGCAGGCATCGACGACCT